>JAGARY010000339.1 GCA_017622055.1 Treponema sp.
AAACATTGTATTTAAATACAGCAACGAGCAGAAAAAACTTGAGGATGACATAGAAGGCTTTTCTTTCCGTCTGCCAAAAGATAGTTACCAACTGTGCGAAATTGGGACAGCACTGCATAACTGTGTGGCAAGCTATGCAGAAAACGTTCAGAAACAAGAATGCACTATTGTATATGTTCAAAAAAACGGTGAATACAAAATCTGCATAGAAGTTCGTGGAAATGAAATTGTTCAAGAAAGAATAGACAGAAATGCTTCTCCTAGTGAAGAAGAAAAAGCTGTCTTGGAAAAATGGCATGATAGTCACGGTCATAAAGTAACAAATAATTGAATATTTGTGTAACGCTTTTGCTTTTTACAAAGTTCGTCGTTATGACATAAAAGGAAAGAAATATTTAACTTCGCAGGATAAATATTATCTTGCAGATCATTTTTTCTAAAATCTATCCTGTTTGTAAAGATTTTTCTTTGCGGGCAGGATTTTTTTATTATATTTTATCTCAGATAATTTAAAAATCTTAATTTAAAAAGAGGATAAAATATGTTAAAAAAGTTTTGTAAATTAACTATTTTGGGTGGCATGTTGTTGCCATTGTTTTTTACTTCTTGTTGGGGTAAAAAATCAAAAGGGGAAGTTCGATATTTGAACTTTAAGCCAGAAAGTGCCGGAGTTTATGAAGAACTTGCACAAATCTACGAAAAAGAAACTGGTGTAAAAGTCATTATTGAAACTGCTGCAAATAATGCGTACGAATCTACTTTAACTGCAAAAATGGCAAACAGAAATCCACCTACATTGTTCCAAATTAATGGTCCTAAAGGTTATGCAAACTGGAAAGATTATTGTGCAGATTTGAAAGATTCCGAATTGTACAAACACCTTACAGACAAATCTCTTGCTGTAACAGATAAAGGTGGTGTTTATGGTATTCCTTATGTTTTGGAAGGCTACGGAATAATTTATAACAAAGAAATTACAGATAAATATTTTGCTTTGCCAAAAAAAGCCACAACTTTTAAAAGCATGGACGAAATCAACAATTTTGAAAAGCTAAAAAAATTAGTTGAAGATATGCAAAAAAATGCTAGCAAATTGGGAATAAAAGGCGTTTTTGCTTCAACTTCACTAAAAGCTGGGGAAGATTGGAGATGGCAAACTCATCTTTTGAATATTCCAATTTATTACGAATTTACAAATAACAACATTGATTTAACTTCCAACCAAACAGACACAATCACTTTTGAATACAACAAAAACTTTAAAAACATTTTTGACTTGTATTTAAACAATTCTGTAATTCCGTCAAAACAAGTTGGAATCAAAACTGTAGATAATTCTATGTCTGAATTTGCTCTTGGTGAATGTGCAATGGTTCAAAATGGAAACTGGGCTTGGAGTCAAATTGAAGGTGTAAAAGGAAATGTTGTAAAAGCTGATAATATAAAATATTTACCAATTTACACTGGTATGAAAGTTGACCCACAACAAGGTCTTTGTATTGGAACCGAAAATTTTTATGCTGTAAACAAAAAAGCGTCTGCAGAAGATCAAAAAGCTACAGTTGATTTTGTTTACTGGCTTTATTCATCAGAAAAGGGAAAAGATTACGTTATCAATAAACTTGGTTTTATTTCTCCGTTTGATACTTTTACAGAATTTGAAAAACCAAAAGATCCATTGGCAGTTGAAGTTTTGCATTGGATGAAAAAATCAGATATCACTACAATCCCTTGGTATTTTACTTTGTTCCCATCACAAGTTTTTAAAGAAGATTTTGGTTCAGATTTGTTGCGTTATGCTCAAGGTTCAGAAAAATGGGCTACAGTTACAGATAATGTAATTGCAGATTGGAAAAAAGAAAGTGCTGCTTCTCAGTAGTTATTTTTGAAAAAATTAGCTGTCTAATATGTTAAAACTGTCATTCCCGCACATTGATGCGGGAATCTCTAAATGTGTGTAAAAGATATATTTTAGGCAGCTTTTTTAGAAATCTTTTGGAGTTTATTTATGAAAAAAAAGATAGTAAACAATCCTATAAAAAAATATTTGCCAATTTTTATTTTGCCTACTTTAATTGCATTTATTTTATTCTTTGTTGTGCCTTTTATTATGGGAATTGCTCTTTCTTTTGGACAATTCAGAGTAATTACAGATGTAAAATGGGTTGGTTTTGAAAATTATATAAAAGCATTCACTTTTGATAATGATTTTTTGCGTTCATTAGGTTTTACTTCCTTATTTACAATTGTTTCAATTATTACAGTAAATACTTTTGCGTTTTTGTTGGCACTTTTGCTTACAAAAGGATTAAAAGGAACAAGCTTTTTTAGATCTGTTTTTTTTATGCCAAATCTAATTGGTGGAATTGTTTTAGGTTATATTTGGAACCTTTTGATTAATGGTGTTTTAGGATATCTTTTTGGAGAAGATATTTCTTTTAAAGCCCAGTACGGTTTTTGGGGCTTAGTGATTTTAACTAACTGGCAATTGATTGGTTATATGATGGTAATTTATATTGCTGGTTTGCAGAATATTCCAAATGATTTAATTGAAGCTGCTGCAATTGATGGTGCTTCTCCTATGAATATTTTGTTTAAAATTAAAATTCCAATGGTAATGCCTTCAATTACAATTTGTTCTTTTCTTACATTAACAAATACTTTTAAAATGTTTGATCAAAACTTGGCTCTTACAAATGGAGCACCAAATAGAGAAACAGAAATGCTTGCCTTGAATATTTACAATACATTTTATGGTCGCTCTGGATGGCAGGGAATTGGACAAGCCAAGGCCGTTGTGTTCTTTTTGATTGTTGCAATTATCGCTTTTGCCCAATTAAAGTTTACAAAGTCAAAGGAGGTGGGTGAATGATGATTGAAAGAAAAAGAAGCGTCAAAGATATTTTTTTGATAATGATTTTGTGTGTTTTAACTGTAATCTTTTTAATTCCAATGTTTTTGGTATTAATGAATTCTTTTAAATCACGATTATTCGTTTCTACACAGCCATTTAGTTTTCCAAATGCACAAACCTTTGTTGGATTTGAAAATTACATTAACGGACTAACAACTTCCGGATTTTTTATGGCGTTTTTGCGTTCCGTTTGGATAACAGTTGTTTCTGTTGTTATAATTGTAATATTTACTTCTATGACGGCTTGGTATATAATTCGTGTTAATTCAAAATTTACAAAAAGTCTATATTATCTATTTGTTTTTAGTATGATTGTCCCATTTCAAATGGTAATGTACACAATGACATTCGTAGTAAATACAATTGCATTTAATAATGTTTTTGGAATAATCCTTGTTTACTTAGGTTTTGGAGCGGGACTTGCTGTCTTTATGTTTACGG
>JAGARY010000340.1 GCA_017622055.1 Treponema sp.
ATTCAATTTTCCGTGATGGAGAATTTGTTACTACTGTTGGCAACACTACTACTTCATTCTGGGATTTTATTGGGGCTTCTAAAGAATGGAGTGATGGTCAAGAAGTAAAATACACAATTCAAAATGATGGTAGAGACGCTGCTCGTAATGCAGCTGATAATGCAGCTGATACAGTTATTGGTAGTTCAGCATTTGCAGAAGCTACTGTAAAAGCAATTAATCCAGGATATAAATCTGAAGTTATGTACAAAATCCCTGCTTTAGAAGAAGGAAAAGCTCTTCCAAACTTTGCAGATTTTGATTACACAAATGCAGAAGAATTAGCAAAATTAGTTGAACCAAAAGCTACAATTACAGAAAGAGAAGACAAAGATGCTTTAATTTCTATGGCAACAATTCCATATTTAAATACACGCATTTGGGTTACAAACGAAGATGAAACAGAAAAAATGAGTTTTGTATTTGATAGCGGAAACGAGGCTCCAAAATATATTGGTCTTTCTAAATTAGGAAATGCTACAGTTCCAACAGCATTTATTGGAAAAAATGTTATTTGGGCTGAATTCAGTGATGTAAATAGCTATTATGAAAGCAAAAAAGTAAAACTTGCTGAAGTTGAAAAAGAAGCTACAAGTGAATATGATTATTCATTCTATTACCATAAAGTAGAAATGACTTATGATTCAGAAGAAGAATCATTCAAAATTGAATGGAATGCACCAACTGATAAGATTACAGGTGAATATTTAACAGATTGGTCATATAGTTTGTATTATCAACCAAAAGATTGGGAATGGGAAAAAGTAGTTTTAACACCAGTTCTTAATGAAATTACAGGAAAGTATGAATCATTAATTAATATTCCTTTGGCAAGAGTTGGTAAAAAATATCGTTTCTTTGCTACATATTCTAATGGAAGACCAGTAAGCACATGGGAAGCAGAAGAAAACTGGAGTGAAATAACTTATATTGATGGACAGGTTCCTAATCCAAACTTCTATTTCAATAGCTATGGATTAAATTATGCTGTAACAGACACAGATAAAAACGGTGCTACAACAAAAATTGCTTTAGTGTGGGATCCAGCAAAAGTTTCTAATGAAGTTTCTGATAAAGTAACATACAAATTTGTTTCATCAACATACGATCCATTAACAGGTGAATACAGTGATTCAGTTGCATTTGATGCTACAATTAATGCTTATGATGAAAAAACTGGTAAAATGACAACAGCTTCATTTGATGTTCCAAAAAATAATACTAAATATAGTGTTATTGCATATTTTGAAGGAAGAAAACAAAATGAAGCAACTAAAGAATATTATGCTTCAAATACATACAACTGGGGAAGTGTAGTTTCTTATTCAAGAGAAGGAAAAACTGTAGAAGTTAAAGTTATATCTTCAACAGAAGCTAAATCTCCTGTTAAAAACTCTTATGTAGTATACTATATGCCTTCAGATTACAATTCTTACAATGTATTAGATTTAGCAGTAGCTAAAAAAGTAGAATGTTCTGTAAAAGATTGGGAAGCAATTGAAGGTGATACTACAAGAGTAGCTGGTACTTTCGAATTTGACTTCGATGATAAAGATGAAATTTATGATGTTTGGTTATTTGAAGTAAACGGTGATGCTTACTGTTCATTCGGTAATTCGACAATTTAGTAATATTTCTTTTATCCTTTGATATTTAGTGAGGTGCATGTAAAAGTGTACCTCACTTTTTTTTGCACAAAAAACATTTGTCATTGTCGCACAATTATTATTGTCATTGTCGCACGTGATGCGACAATCATAGATTCCCGTGTCGCTCACGGGAATGACAAGTGTATTAGAA
Source organism: Treponema sp. (assembly GCA_017622055.1). Classification (GTDB taxonomy): domain Bacteria; phylum Spirochaetota; class Spirochaetia; order Treponematales; family Treponemataceae; genus Treponema_D. Next base: position 1,840 of record JAGARY010000340.1, read on the forward strand.
ACTGGAATGAGACATGTGTATTATAAACGAGAATGGCAGGTGTATAAAAGTCGGGAATAACAGTTTTATCCTTGTTGGCTATTTGCAAGTTCTTGTACTTTTTCTAAAGGAAGGTCTGTACATCTAGCAATTTGTTCTGCAGGGAGACCTTCTTTTAGAAATTTTTTCGCAGTTTCAATGGCTTTTTGTTCAGCTCCTTGTGTAAGTCCTTCCTGTAGCCCAATTTGTTTGCCTTCTGCAAGAGCGACACGTCTAATATCTGAATCGTGAATATTCATACTTAAATAATAACTCCGTAACTCTTGATTTTGTTTAGCTTTTTCAACGAATGAATTAAGCTTGATAGTAAAATCATCAGTTGCTTCCTGAGTTTTAATATACTTTAAGAATGAAGAAATTTCTATATCTTTTTCTTTGTCGTAAGCTGTAGAATTAAAAATAATTTTGCTGGTTTTATCTTGAAGTTCAATATTTGTGTTTTCCTTGCAGATATTTTTAAAAGTATAACAGGGAAGATTTTCATTAAACGGGTCAAATTGGCAAATGAAAATAATAAAACTTTCTTTTAGATTAGAATATTCTTCTCCTTTAAGCAAATTATCAACGTCAATCATAGATTGATAATAACGAGTTCGTAGTGGCAAATAGTTTGTAGGTTGATTTTGCATTTCGATATCAAAAATTTTATCTGAATCTTTTACATAAACATCTAGCCGTACGCTTTTCATTTCATAGTAAGCGGTTAGTTCTTTTTCTA
>JAGARY010000341.1 GCA_017622055.1 Treponema sp.
GTGGTAGCGGTAACTTTTTGACGGAAACCTATCTTTCTTTGCGCCATTTGGAAAACGAAGCCTTGCGTGAACTGTACGCAGGGGAAATTGTTTTGGGCGAATTGGTAAATCCCATTAAGGTTTCTATCAAGCAGTTCTACGGAATTGAGATTAACGATTTTGCTGTTACGGTAGCCAAGACTGCTCTGTGGATTGCTGAAAGCCAGATGATGAAGGAGACGGAAGATGTAATTCATATGAGTTTGGACTTCCTGCCTTTGAAATCTTACGTGAACATCGTTGAGGGAAATGCTTTGCGACTTGATTGGGAAGATGTTGTTCCCAAGGCAGAGCTGAATTACATTATGGGTAATCCTCCGTTTGTGGGACAAGCAATGCGTACCAAAGAGCAAGCTAAAGAAATGCAGGAAGTTTTTGAACCATCAAAGGCTGGAGGAAAATTAGATTACGTTGCTGGTTGGTTCAAGAAGTCTGCTGATTATATTAAAAATACTAAAGTAGAGGTTGCATTCGTTTCATCAAATTCTATATGTCAAGGTGAATCAGTAAATTTGCTTTGGGAATTGTTATTAAATGATGGTATATTTATCAATTATGCACATACAACTTTTTTATGGACTAATGAGGCAAAAGATACAGCTGCGGTTATGTGCGTGATTGTGGGATTTGCAAGAGTGGAACGAAAACAAAAGTTGCTGTTTACTGGTGAACAATATGTAATTGTTGACCATATAAATGGATATTTAAAACCTGCTCCTGATGTATTTATAAAAAATAGAAGTAAAAGTATAAATAAAGGATTAGCTAAGGTTGTCCAAGGTAGTCCGCCCGCAGATGATGGTAGATTACTTTTGAGTGTCGCAGAAAAGGAAATCTTAACGAAGAAATATCCTGAATTGGAAAAAGTAATAAAGCCGTTCATAGGAAGTCGTGAGTTTATTAACGATACATCTTATACAAGATATTGTTTCTGGTTTGTTGGTATAAGTCCAAGTGAATACACACATATACCTGAACTTGTTGAACGTCTGAATTATGTTAGTGAGTACCGTCTTAAAAGTCCAGTTGATAGAATTCAGAAGACAGCTAACAAACCATGGTTGTTTACACAGAATAGACAACCTGTAACTGATTATTTAATCGTGCCAAGAGTATCGTCTTCGAATAGAAGGTATATTCCTATAGGATTTTTGCCAGCTGATGTAATCGCAAGTGATTCTGCCGTTCTTGTATATAATGCTAGTCTTTATGATTTTGGAATTATGTGTTCCAATGTGCATAATTCTTGGATGAGAACCATTGCAGGAAGATTAAAAAATGATTATCGGTATGCACCATCGGTATATTATAATTTTCCTCTGCCAAAAGTTACTGAACAATTAAAAGCAAAAATAGAAAGAACGGCGCAAGGGATACTTGATGCACGTAAACTATATTCACATAAAAGTTTAGCCGATATGTATGGTGAAAAAATGATTTTCTACCCAGAACTTTTAGAAGCTCACCGCGCAAATGACCGTGCTGTAATGGAAGCGTATGGTTTTTGGGGCAAGCTTAATAGCGAAAGTGAATGCGTTGCAGAGCTGATGAAGATGTATCAAGAATTAGTGAAGGAGTGAATTTAAATGGCGAAAGTAGGAAGAAGAAAAGATGTTCTATTTGTGGATGAATGGTGTGAGAAAGCTCAAAGTTTCGTGACAGGGTATTGGGATTGTACTTTTATAGAAAATACAACTGGTGGACCTGTCTTGGGAAGAGTAGATTGTGATTATGCTAAAGAAAATGGTTGTTTGTTTGCTAGCCAAAATAGAACTTGTTGGATTTTTGAAGAAAAATATAGAAAATGAAAAGAATTAGTGCTGTTTTTACATTTGTTGTTGTGTCAATTTTAGCTGCATTTGCTACTTGCGAAGCTTCTGTTACGCATTGCAAAGGAATAAAGCTGTGCGGAAAGGTTAAGGTCGTAAAGCATTTTGCTGATTTGAAAGTACAAGTGGTAAAAAACTTTCCTGACCTGAAAGTGAAAAGGGTTAAGAATTTTGCTAACGATATTGGCGAGTGGCAGTTCGTTTCTCACGGTGAGGACTTCACCATTCAGTATGTTGACCACTTTCCAGATTTAAAGATTAAATTTGTGGAGCATTTCCCTGGGTGAAAAA
>JAGARY010000342.1 GCA_017622055.1 Treponema sp.
CTTGTTTTCCAGCAAACCCAATGAATACCGAAGCTGAAAAATAAGTTGTTCCATAAGCAAAGGCACTCATCCAAGGGCCAACCGAGCGTCCACCTAAAAAGAAGTCGTTTAGAGTGGTAGTTTTGCGCATTCCCCAAATACCAACGCAAATCATTACTGCTAAAAATAGCAAGAGAAGAATAAGACTGTACATAAAAAAATCCTTAAAAAATATTAAAAAAAAATGCTCAAAAATTAGCCGTTTTTAATTGTACTGTATTTCTTTAGTATAAGCAAATAATATGTAAAATTGTGCACAATCTGTTGTCATTTAAAAATGCAAACTTACAAGTTGAATCTTATTTCACCCTTTAGATTATGTTTCTTTTTCCACTCTTCAATTGCGTACATATATTTTCTATTGATTTTTGCATTTCCAGGACCAGAAGCTTGCACTATTTCATAATAAAAAGTTTTTGGATTTTGTTTTATTTCAAAACACGCTTTCATTTTTCTGTCTTTTATTAGAACTACTATTATACATTCCTTATTTACCGTTTTATTTCGATAAAGATATCCTACACAATTTCGCATATGAGTGCTAATCTCATAAAGTTCATCTGTATCTCTTGGAAGTGCAAAAAAGTATGAATCATTATTTCCTTTTTTCATTATGTCTTTTCCAAGTTCATAACCAGTTTCTATAGGAGCTTGTTCATTTTCAACTTTTTCATATTCAAATAAATCTTCCATTTCAAAGTTATTTAAAACTTCGTCATCTTCAAAATCATCAGAAACAATAGTTTCATCTGCATTGTAATAATTCAAATTATCAGTTTGTTTTTGTTGAGCTTTTAACATCATCAATCTGTTTTGTTTTACAGATTCATAATCTTCTTTTATCTTGAGATTTGATATACCTTCAACATAATCTTCAAATTTTAAAACATCATCATCATATTCAATTTTTCTATTTGCAACTTTTTCTTCATTGCTTGAAAAACCAATACCCATTTCATCGTCACGTTCAAAATATTGAATAAGTTGGTCGTGCATTTGAAGAGTAAAGCCTTCTTTTAAAATTCTTTCATGAAAAGCAACCGGTAGATTTCTTGCATTGTGATAATAAATATCAATTGCATCAAAAACAACGTTAATATTTGCATTTTTAAAAAATTTAACAAGTCTTTTTGCAACAACAGTTTCAGATTTATCTGTACGAGCATTTTGCACCCAAAGTCTTAAGCCATCTAAAACTGAAAAAAATCTACATACATAAATAGATCTTCGCTTTATTGAAAAACGAAGTAATTCATCTTCTACAAAAAACTTGTAAATATCCTCATTAGATACAAATATTTTTGTTGCATCTGCATTTGTAAAACCAATGTATTGTGCCATCGCATGAAGAAGAATAGTTTTTGGATTTTTATGAAAATTCTTGCGAAGTTGTTTTGTTTCTTTTATTTGAACTAGACGGCAAAAATCTTTGAATAAATTTGAATCACCACGAAAATTAAAAAATTTAACATTATCAACTCTATTTTCAATTTCATAAAATTGTGGGCAAAAAGGATATTTTACAAAGTTACTAAATGGAGCATTTTCAATATGCAATTCAATTCCATATAATTTTTTGAATAGTTTTAAGATAATATCCATCAATATTTGATTTACAGTTGAAGGTAACTGTTCTATGTCAAAATTTTTGGGATGACTAATTTTTCCTTGATTAAAATCAATAATTTTGGAACAAAGTTTTTGTGTAGAATAAATTTGATTTTCATGAACATCAATCCAAGACCATCTTTCATTTACACGAATTACAAAATTGTCTGTATCTATAAAAAATTCATATTGATTTTTATTCCAATTTTTTTCTAATCCTATATTTGAAGGCACAAGTAGACCACAAGAAAAATACATTTTATTATCTTGGCCAATTGTAACAAGTTCCCATCTTTTATGAAAATCACACCATCCACGTTTTGTTCTGTTATTAAAGGGGATTAAAATCTGAGGAACCAATGAAGATGTTGGTTTTTCAAGGCATTGAGATGCAGAATTATATTTATATGAACAAAAAACTACCATATCACATTACAATATAGTTTTTTTTGCAAATTTGTAAAGTTTTATTGTAAATTCAAATCCTTAAATGGCTTAAATTCAGAAGTTGGGACTGTAAAAATGTGAAGCATTTCCATTGCACGAGTAAGACAAACATAAACCATATTATATTGCTGTTCATAATAGGTTTCTGAATCAAAAGCTGAATATTGTTCCATTCCTTGAACTCGATGATCTGCCAAAAATAAAACAACAGGAAAATCTAAACCTTTACAATTTTGCATTGTACAAAGTCTAATTCCCTTTGTTTCTGCAAAATCAAATTGATCATCCAAAATTTGAAAACTTTTTACACCAAGATTTGTATCTAGCAACTTTTGAATTTTCTCAAGTTTTTGTTTTTGATTTGTAATAATACAAATATTTTCTTCATCATAATTTAGAGCATTCAAAAGCATTTTTACTTGTTGAACAATTTGATTCATTAAATCATCTGTATTTTTTCCTGTAGAAATTTCAACTGGGGGACCAGGTCTAAATGATAAAGGTTGTGTAGATTGGTCCATATTCTTAAATTTCTTGCGATAATTTTCAGCAAATTCATGAATTTGATTTGTGTTTCTAAAATTTGTTTTAAGGATTTTTGCTCTTCCTCTAATATCAATTCCAGATAAATTCCAATTAAAGCCTTTTCTATAAATTGATTGATCGCTGTCTCCAGCAAGAAAAACGGCTCGTTTTGTAGATTTCTTTATGAGTGCAAGAATTACAGGTGGCAAATCTTGTGCTTCATCAACAAAAGAATATTCTGCACAAAAATCTGTTTCTTCGTTTTTTATGGCTTGTTCCATTGCTTCAATTATTCTTTTTGCTGCAAAATTTCTTGGCCACATTTTTTGATCTTCAAGATTTTTTTCAGCATTTTCCAAAGTTTCCCATAAAAAGAGTCTTTCTTCTTTTTTAATTGGATTTTTCATACCAATACGGTCACAAACTTTTTCTACATAATCTTTTTTTGAAATGCAATTTGCCCAAATAAATTCCTGGCATTCTGTAAAAACTTCTGAAGCAATAAATTTTTCACATTCAAAAAGTGATTCAAAGGAATTTTCAAATTTATAAGTTATATTTTTTTCTGGAAAAAATCTTTTTAGCATAGAAACAAGAAAAGAATCGGCAGTTGTGATTGTTCCTTCAGGAACATCCGCACCTAATATTTTTGTAACGTATTGATTATATTTTACAAGACTTTTTGTGTAAGTTAAAAGTCTAAAATGATTTTCTACAGAGTCAAAATCTAGTTCTGACTTTAAAGTGTTTATAGCTTTTTCCAAAGTCTTCAATAAAACCAAAGATTTTCCAGTCCCCGCCGAACCTTTTACAAGAAAATCTTTGTTCATATTGATTTGCTGCAAAACATCTTGTTGTTCACTTGTTAATTTTATTACAGAAGATTCATAATCGTGACGAGTTTTTGTGTAAAAAGCAATTTTTTCCAAATAAGATAGATATTTTTTTGTAGTTTCAAAATCTTTTAGTTGTTCTAAAATTTCATTTTTTTCTTTTTGCAATTTTTGCATTTTTTCGAATGAAGTTTTTCGCATTTCATCAAGTTTTGCATCTTTTTTAGAAAGTTTATTTTGTTTTTCCTCTAGTTCAGTTTTTAATAGATTTTCTTTTGAAGTTAAAACCTTCAATTGATTTTGCAATTCCGATAAAGAATTTGCTTTTTCTGCAAGATTTTCGTTTTCCTTTTTTAATTGTTCTATTTCTTTTATTGCTTTTGTAAGTTCTGGGCTTTGATAAGGACTTCTTGAATCCCAATTTTCCAATTCTTTTTTTATTTCTTCAAGAGCTTGCAGACTTCCCCAATTTTCTGCTTTTGCAAAAGCCAAAAAGCAATTTACTGTTGTTTGAGCTTCTTCTGGAGATTTTGTTTCAAATCGGTGACGAACATCATTTGCAAGAAAATGATTTTCATAAATTTTACTTAGAGTTTTATGTATTTTCCAATCTTC
>JAGARY010000343.1 GCA_017622055.1 Treponema sp.
AACGTGAATATGTAAGTCCTTCTTCACGAACTGCTGCGTTAATACGAGCAATCCAAAGAGTGCGGAATTCATGTTTACGATCACGACGGTCTACATAAGCATGACCGAGTGCTTTTTGTACAGCATCTTTTGCTGGCTTAAAGTTTGATTTTCTATCGCCTCTAAAACCTTTAGCAAGTTTTAAAATTTTAACACGGCGATTTTTTCTTTTTGTTCCGTCTACTGCTCTTGACATTTTCTACCTCTACTAACCATAAGGAAGCATTTGCTTTCTGATTTTTCTTGCGTCAGCTTCTGCTACATAACCTGTTTCGCGGAGCTGTCTCTTTCTTTTAGGAGAACGTTTTGTCAAAATATGACGAAGGTTCTGCTTCTTGTGCTTAACTTTGCCAGTTCCAGTAAGAGAATATCTCTTTGCTGCTGACTTCTTTGTCTTCATTTTAGGCATATCTTTAACCTCTTATTTTGCGGCTTTTGGTGATATAGTAATTGACATCATTTTTCCATCCATTTTGGCTGGTTTGTCAATATTGTACGCCGAGGTAAGCCGTTTTAGTACCTCATTCAGAACATCAAAACCTAATTCAGTGTGAGCTAATTCACGTCCGCGGAAACGAACTGTGATTTTAACTTTATCACCTTCATTTAGGAATTCCTGTACATGTTTTGCTTTTGTATCAAGGTCACCAGAACCAATTTTTGGTTGCATACGGATTTCCTTGAGTTTTAATACCTTTTGATTCTTCTTAGATTCACGGAGCTTTTTCTCTTGTTCGAATCGGTATTTTCCAAAGTCCAGTATTTTACAAACTGGTGGATTAGCATTTGGTGAAACTTCAACAAGGTCAAGATCCTTGTCTTTTGCCATTCTGAGAGCTTCTTGTGTAGGTACAATACCTAACTGATTTCCCTCATCATCGATCAGACGCACTTCACGCACACGAATCATTTCATTTGTTCGCTGCTGAACCTTATTGTTGTTATTTGCATTCACGTATGCCAATTATCCTCCTAGTGTTGAAAAACACGTTTAAAACATATAGCGTATTCTTGTATTATATCTAAAAATAGCAATGTGTGTCTAGTAGAAAAATCTATTTATATAGATACATTGGACCATCAATTTTAGAATTTAGGTCATCAAATATATCTGTTGTAACACCCATTTTTGACGCTGCGGCAGTTTTTGTAATATCAGATACTTTTGAAATCATTAAATCCATAAAAGATTGTTTTTTTTCTTTTTTGAATGTAACGATTTTGTGTTTTACACCTTCAAATTCATTTTCTGCCATATCATCTAACATCAATTCCCAAGAACCAATTGCGTCAATTAATCCATTGTTTAGAGCTTGCTGTGCTGTGTAAATTCTTCCGTCAGAAAGTTTTGCAGCTTCGTCATAAGACATATCTCGGCTTTTTGCTACAATTTTTACAAATTGTTCATAACATTCATCTGCAATTGATTGCATTATTGCTTTTTGTTCTGGAGTGAATGGGGCATCGTAATTTCCCATATTTTTATTTTTTCCAGCGTAGATTGTTTCAGATTTTATTCCAAGTTTGTCAAGCAAGCCTGTTAAATCCATTGATTGCCCTGCAATTACACCAATGCTTCCTGTTAATGTATTTCTGTTTGCATAAATTTTGTTTCCTGCACAAGAAATGTAATATCCGCCAGAAGCGGCCATTGGACCTTGGTAAACGTAAATTGGGCGACCTGTTGTTTTGTAATCTTCTAATGCAAGGTATACATCATCAGTTTGATAAACTGCACCACCAGGGCTATTTATAAAAATTGCAATTCCAACATTTTTTTTGTCATTTTTAATAGAAGAAATTGTTGAAAGAAGCCAATTTTGATCATAATCGACGTTTGCTTGCTGAATTGTTCCTTCAATGTACAACGCTGCAACATATTTTTTTGAACTACTTTTTCCATTTGATTTATTGTTATATTCAATATTTACGTCAAAGTTTACAGGTTTTGAGTTTTTTGCTGAAACACAAGAACGAATTGTGACTAATGCTGAAACAATAACTAAAACTGCTAGAACAATATATCCAGATTTGATTTTACTTTTCATATTTTTTCCTTTTTTTACATGTTGTTGTCATCAAGATCTTCTAATCTTAATGAACCTTTTTCAATTGCTTCTTGTAATAAATCGTGGAATGTATTTACAAAAGTTAATTCCATGTATGGTTGTAAAAAGATAAGTCCAATTCCAAGAGTAAGACAAGAAAGTAATATCCATCCAAGGAAACTTAATTCCAAAATGAAAATGTCCATCTTGTGTCCTCTTGTAATAATCATACTTATTTTCATAGCTTTTGTTACAGAAATGTTTTTGTATTCTGCAACAATGTAAAACATCATAGAATATTCAATTGATTTTATAAGTCCTGGAATGATGAATAAAAGCGACCATAAGAAAATCCAAAGGAATTGCCAAAGTGTTGCTAAAGTTGCTCTGAACCAATTGTTTAATCCTTCAATAAATAAAGAAAAAGAAACAGGTTCTGGAGAACGAGTCATTTGAATGTAAACATTTAATGATGCAATTGATAAAATTCCTGCTACAATTGTTTGAATAATTGTGCTAATGAAAGAAGTACTAGATGCAGAAAGTTCCGACATAGCTAAAACGTATTGATCCATATTTTCTGCAGCCATCATATTAGAACTTTCCGAAATTGTTCTTATCATATCTGGAATTGCAAAAATGCTTGTAATAATTGTAATGATTACAGATATTAAAATTGGAATTCCCCATCTGCCTTGTAATTGCTGTTTTGCAAAAGATTTGTATTTTTTTCTATCGAACATAAGATAAACCTCCATATTATGTTTTCTATAATAATATTATATTACTTAAAATTATAATACAAGTGGAAATAAAAATTGTTGATTGATATAATTCAAGTATGAAATTAATTTGTGGACCAATGGCAACTATATCTCATCCGGCTTTTAGAATTATGATAGAAAAGTTTGGATATTGTGATGAATATTTTACAGAAATGATTAACGCAGGAACTTTGCTTACAAATGGTCCTTTTGAAAAATATTATATTGACCCAACACCAGTGCCACAAAAAGTTGTTTGGCAGCTAACCGGAAGAACTACAGAACACATGGAAGCTGCTGCAAAAGAATTGGTAAAACTTCCTGGAATTGGAATTGATATTAATATGGGATGTTCTGCTCCAGATATTTACAGATTTGGTTCTGGAATTGGCTGGATGCTAAAACCTATTGAAGAAACTAAAGAAATGGTTCAAGCAGTTTCTGCTGTTATAAAAAATCATAATGAACAAACTGGGGAAAATAAAAGATTTAGTATAAAGCTTAGACTTGGAGATGATAATTTTACAGATAATCAGTTTTTTGATTTTTGTGATATGCTTGTTTCTAATGGTGCAAAAATGCTAACTTTGCATCCTCGTACAAAAAAAGAAAAACTTTCTCGTCCTGCAAGATATTTTTATTGTGAAGAACTTGCCAAAAGATACAAAAAAGATGGTGTTGAAATTATTTTAAATGGAAATGTAAAAGATAAAGCAAGTTTTGATAACGCAATTTCTAAGGCTCCAAGTGTTGATGGCGTAATGATTTCTAGGGCGGCAGTTCAAAAGCCTTGGATTTTTTACCAATTAGCCAAAGGTGGTGTGGGAAATTGTGAATCAATA
>JAGARY010000344.1 GCA_017622055.1 Treponema sp.
GGCTCTTCAGCTGCATTTGCTTTCCATGTAGCTTTTAGAGTAATGTCTTTTGTTACTTTCGCATTAAAGTCATAAGCTTTTCCGTCGAGTGTCCAACCTTGGAATGTACTTCCATCTAATGTTGGATCTGTAGGTTTTGCAACAGCTGTGTTATAGTCAACTTTTGCTTCTGCAACAGCAGAACCACCGTTTGAATCAAACTTAACTGTCATTTTCTTTGCTTTTGCTTTAAGAGTTAATGGAGCATCAACAGCTTTTGTTGTATCAAGAGCTGTTCCATCTTCATAGAACAAATCATATCCTGTTTCTCCAGCAAATGGGTCACCTTTACCAACACTTCTAGTTACTGTTAAATCACCTGTAATAGTAATTGTGATTTGTTCTTTATCAGAAAATTCAGCAACAATTGTTAAATCTCCAGTTGTACCTTTTTCAATTGAATCAACAATATCCCAATTTCCTTCTGTAGGTTTTTCACCTTTATGCCAAGCAACAAAGTTTGGTTTACCTTCAACAGGTTGATTTGTTGGAGCATTTAATTCAAAAGTTTCTGTTTCGATTGTGTAAGTTGTTGGGTTGTCTGTTTCAACACCTTCTGGAAGGTAAGTAATCTTGTACTCTGTTGGAGTCCACTTTGCAGTTAATGTTAAGTTTCCTGTTACTGGAGCAGTCCAGTCGTAAGCTGTTTCACCACTGAGCCATTCAACAAAAGTATAACCATCTTTTGTTGGTACTTCTGGAGCTGTGGCAGCAACATTTTCTGCTACTTCTTGTGCTGCTACTTCTGATCCACCTTGTGAATCAAATGTGATTGTGTACTTTGTTGGGTCTACAGGAGCTTGTGGTGTACACGATACCCCCCCCATACCAATGCTAGGGCAAAAAGCAAACTAGACAATCTGCCCATCATAGTTTTTTTCTTCATTTTAATCCTCCATAAATGAATGTAAATTCAGTTTAAGATGGGATTTTTGTAAAGTCAAGAAAAATATTTGTTATTAAGTAAAGGAAAAAAAATCGTAAGGATTTTATTTAGGGAATTTGCAATAGTTTTTTGATTCTATTTTTTCAAAACATCATCAACAAGGGTTTTAAAATCTAAATTTTGGGAAACTTTTGAATAATCTAAATCATCAGAAATTGAAAAAACACCTTCTGTTTCAATAATTGTGTCTTCTTTGATTTGTTGTAATTCTTGAATATTTCCAAGATTCATTCCAAAACTTACCATCGAAAATTGATTTGTAAATTTTACGTCCGAGAGAACAGGTTTTTGTATTGTTTCCGAAATGTCAGCTTCTTCAATTTCTTCTAAGAAATCTTCAAGTGGATCTTCGTAATCTTCTTTTTTAGTTTCTGGAACAGAGAAATCTAAATTATAAACTGTAAAATTAATTGGAGCTTTTTTTGTTTGAATTTCAAAACTGCCAATGCAAAGTTCTTCTAAAAAGAGATTGTCTACAGTTGGGATGTTTTCTGAAATAATGTAAACGTCGGTGATTTTTTCTTCCTCAGGTTTTTGATCATTAATTAAACAATCTAATTCTATGGCCTGAGCAACTTCAATTTCTTCAATTTCCTCAATCTCTTCCACATCAGAAATTTCTTCAACTTCATCAATTTCGTCAACGGCTTCTGCAATTTCTAAAACTTCTTCTGCATCTTCAATTTCTTCAATTTCCTCAATCTCTTCCACATCAGAAAGTTCTTCAACTTCATCAATTTCGTCGACAGCTTCTGCAACTTCTAAAACTTCTTCTGCATCTTCAATTTCTTCAGCTTCCTCAATCTCTTCCACATCAGAAAGTTCTTCAACTTCATCAATTTCGTCGACAGCTTCGGCAATTTCTAAAACTTCTTCTGCGTCTTCAATCTCTTCAATTTCCTCAACTTCTTCTACTTCTTCTAAAATTTCTTCCACAGGTGCGGCCGAGGCAACTGGAATTTTATTCACATTTTGGCCTGGTAAAACTTTTGTTGTAGTAGAAGAAACGTTTAAAGTTGTTGATTTTAGAACTTCTTCCATCACATGTTTGATTTGTTCTATGGTGATTTGTGAGTTTTGTGTAACTGTAGAATTTGAATTTGCAGTGCCAGTTGGGGCAAATGTTGCTGCATTTTGAGAAATATTTCTTGCTGATGTTGTAGACATTGCATCTGGACTGTATGAACTAATTACATCAATTACTTCTGTCCAACTTTTTTGCAAAATATCTTCAATTTCGCTAGATTTGTATTTTGATTTTCTTCCAAGACTTTTTTTAATTTCCTTGGTGATTTCTTCGTTTCTAGCTTTTAATTGAACTGCAACATTTTTCCATTCAATTTTTTCTTTGTTTTCTAAATATTCTTTAATAATTCCAAATTGAATTTTTCTAATTTTTCGTTTTAAAACATAAACAGAATCTTTTTTCAAACTAAAAATCAAAAAGATTACTAGAAATAATGAAATAAAAATTGATAAATAAATTAAATAAATAAATTCTTTTGAAAGTTCAAAAAATGAATTTGGAACTACAAGACTAAGTTTGTAATCATTTTTATTTTGAGAATTCATCATTACCCAATTTGTGCCATCTTTTTGAGTAACAATTTTTTCTATTTGATTATTTGCCAGCAATAAATTTCCTGCAGAAGTTTTTTGATTTTTTTCTTTCCAAGATGATTTTATTGATTCAACAAAAACTTCTGTATTTTCCGATGGAAGTCCAAGTACAAATCCCCCGTTGTATTTTTCATCGGAAATTATTTTTAAATTATCAGAAAATCTAATTATTCCCTCTGAAGAAAAACTGTCTGTAAGAGAATTTACGTCAAAATAAAATAAAAAACATCCTGCATAAACATCTTCTAGCCAATTTACAGGAAGTGCTAAAATGAATCTGTTTTTATTTTCATCAAAATAGATTTTTTTTTCTGGTTGTTTTTTTTCTGAAAAAATTTTTTTTACATCAAGTTCTTTGTATTCTTCTACAAGGTCTGGATAATTTTTGTAATATTTTTTTATTCCAACGTGTTTTGCAACATCGGTTCTGTCATAAGTGCTAAAATGAAGGTTTACTCCGTTTTTGTCTACAAAACGAATGCCTTTTAAAGCTGGATGTTCATAAAATAATTTTTCGGTGATATTTCGTCGTTCAACTGTATCACTTTCTGCTGGATTTTGAGAAAGGTATGAAGAAACTGCAGATGAATTTAAATATCCTGTTTCTTTATTTTCTAAGTCGTTGAGAATATTTTGAATGTAGGAATCTATTCCTTTTGTAACGTTGTTTAGTTCGTCTTCTTTTTGTTGAACTTTTGATTGTGTATAAAACCGTTTTTCAATTTCCGGAATAAAATCTGTTTTAGTTACATAAACAAAAGCTCCAAAAAGTCCTATAGAAAACAAAGCACTAAAGGCTACTTTTTGACCAGCTGTCATCAAATTATTATCGGCATAATTTGTTATAAAGTGAATGAAAATTCTTTGCGAAATAACAATTTTTAGGGTATATTTAACGGGATGATTGATATAGAAAAAGAAGAACAACGAATTCCACGGGCGTTGCTTGTTGGAGAACCTGGAAACAATCTTCAAGAATTAAAAGGTTTAGTTTTAACTCTTGGGATGGATATTGTACAAAGACTTACTCTTAATCGATTAGAAGTGCATCCTGCTTATGGAATGGGAAAAGGTAAAGCTCAGGAAATTAATGAACTTGCTCATTCTGTTGAAGCGGATTGTATTATTTTTGATTTTAACATAGAGCCTACAAAGCAAAGAAACTGGGAAGAATTAACTGGTTTAAGTTGTTTTGACAGGCAAGAAGTTATTATTCGCATTTTTGCACAACGGGCTCAAACAAAAGAAGCTGTTTTACAAGTTGAACTTGCAAGATTGATGTATTCTCTTCCTCGCTTGGCTCACATGAACAAAACTTTTTCAAGACAACGTGGTGGGGCTTTTGGTGCAAAGGGTGCTGGTGAAACTCAGCTTGAACTTGATCAACGTAAGATTAGAGAGCGAATTGCTGCGGTAAAAAAAGAACTTGCAGAAATTGAACTTAACAGAAAAACTCAAAGAAAGCAAAGAGATAAACTTCCTTCGGTTGCTTTGGTTGGTTATACAAACGCTGGAAAATCATCTTTGTTGAATGCATTAACAGGTTCAGAAACTTTTGTAGAAAACAAATTATTTGCCACATTAGATCCTTTAACAAAAAAACTTCCTTTAAATGAAAGTGCTGGTGCATTAATTACAGACACTGTTGGATTTGTTAGTAATTTACCACACCATTTAATTGACGCTTTTAAGTCAACTTTGGAAGAAGCTGTTACTGCAGATTTATTGCTTTTGGTTTTAGATTCTTCTGATGTGGAAGCGGAATTTCAATATAAAACTGTTTGCGATGTTTTGGAAGAAATTGGGGCAACAAAAAATCCTCGTTTAATTTTGTTAAACAAAATTGATAAAAATGATGATTCAACTCAAACTCTTTCGGCATTGCGATTAAAGTTTCCAGAAGCAATTTGTATTAGTGCAAAAGAAGAAATTGGTTTTGTAGAATTAAAAGATAAGATTTATGAACTTCTTTACGGGGAACTTGCAAATTATGTTATTCCAACTTCTCAATCTGTTTTGATTAATGAAGTTAGAAAGGCAGGTTGTATTCAAAGTGAAGAATGGCTTGACGACGGAGTTCACATTTCTGCAAGAATGACAGGTCGGCTTTTGGCACTTTGTTCTCCTTATGTTCAATAAAATTTTAAAGAATTTTAAGATTTTTTTTAGATTATTTATTTTGGAAAATTAATTATGTCTTCTAACAATAAAATAAAACTTAATGCTGTTTTATATTCCATTATCATAGCTTTAGTTATTGTGCTAATAATTGGCACAATAACTGGCTTGGTCAAAAAAAATGAATCGCCTTCTGATGAAGTTTTGTTGCAACAAGGAAAAGCGATTAATTTAAGTGCTCCTGCAAACACAGATTTTGTTGCGTATTATGAAATTGGAAGCATTAGAATTGTTACTACAAAAAATTTAAACAACAAAGACAATTCTCAAATTAACTTAACTGACCAAGCTGATTTAGATAACACCTGTGTTTTGGTTGTGAATCCTTGGGTTTCGTATGCAGAAGGCGACACTGTTTTTTATGAAGAAATTGCTAGAAAACGGGGTGTCATTAAAGGGATTTGTACAACATATTTTTCGGAACGTTCAAAAGACCATTTGCTTTCTATAACAGAAACAAAAGTTGAGCAAGAACTAATGGATTTAATTAATGCCCAACTTTCATTAGGAAAAATTCAGGACCTTTATTTTACAGATTACATCTTTTTGGAATAATAAACCCTAAAACAGAAATAATTCTGTCAAATTAGTTTTAAGAAATAGTCGCCAATTCCTGCACCTTTTCTAAAGGTAGTTCAGTACATTCTGCGATTGTTTCAAGTGGAATATTTTTATGTATCATATTTTTAGCAGTTTCAATTTTTGTTTTCGCAGCACCTTGTTCAATTCCTTGCTCTATTCCTTGTTCAATTCCTTCTGCAAGACCTTCCCTGTAGGCTTCTCTGCGTTGAACTTTTATGTCTGTTTCGTAACTATATTCAGCAATTAACATATTTCGGACCTCTGTTGACTTGCGTTTTAAGTATTCACTTAAAACACCATTTTGTAATGCTTTATTAATTGCTTGTTCTAAAGGTGCTTTTGGATTCTGTTTTTTGCTTTCTCTGATGTAGTCAATTAATAAAGAATATTCTTCCAACTTTTTGCATTGCTTTAAAATTGGACTTTGTTTATCACTATTA
>JAGARY010000345.1 GCA_017622055.1 Treponema sp.
ATTGATGATAAATCCCATTTATTTTTTTCTTCAACTTCATCTCTAGTTGGAATTTTTGAGTTCATAGATTTTTCCTCTTATTTTTATTTTTCTTAATTTGTAGATTTGTTTTGTTTATGCTTTTGACGTTTTTCTTCATATAGAAGAGCATCTGCCCCAAGCAATAATTCAGAAAGATTCTTTTTATCACTTGTAAATGGAATTGCACCAATACTACATGAAAGAGTAAACGGAAAATTCTTTTCTGCAGATATAGAGGCACTTTGTTTTTCAATCTTCTTTCTAATTTTTGGAAGAGAATCTGGTGTCATACCAATGGCAACAGCAACAAATTCATCACCGCCAATTCTACCAACAACGTCATTCATTCTTAATGCTTTTTTTAGAACTAAGGCTTGAGCTTTAATTGCTTCATCACCCATTTTATGCCCAAAAGTATCGTTGATAGTTTTTAAGCCATCCATATCTATAAAGAAAATAATTCCTGTATTTTTCATTTCTAAAGCAAGATCAATTGATTTTTGACCAAGTTCAATAAATCCACGACGATTTAAAACTTTTGTAAGTTCATCTGTTTTTGATTGCACGCTTAAACTTGAATTGTTCAAAATAAGCTGTGTATATTCATAAGAATAAGCAGAACCTGTAATAAGTATTTTTAAATACAAAGGATAAATAGAAAAATAATCTGATGTAAGTTTACAAATCATAAATCCATAATTTTTTTCACCTGAATAAATTGGTTGAAAAATATATGTTCCAGGTTCACTTTTTAAATAATCAGATGGGAACAATTGCTTATTTGGATTTATAAAAACTTCAGGAGAAAATTGCTGAATATCTTTGTCATTGTCTATAAACATACTTAAATAGACTTTTGAAGGAATTGATAATTTATCGCCTTTAGAAAGAATTTTTGGTTGAGAATAAAAATAAATCAACGCCTTAGAAATATCAGAATCTTTTAAACAATATTTCATTATGTAAAAAAGTTCCTGCATACTGTTTGTAGATTTTATCATATCAAAAAGAGCATAAACGTTATCAATTTTTGGAATTAATTTATAAAATCTTTCGTCCCCTTGAAGCCCTTTTACATCTGAATTATTTTCTTCTACAAATTCATCATTTTGATTTTTGTATATTTGTCGCAAATCTGACATTTCTACACAACCACAAGATTGTCTGTAAATTACAGAAAGAGGAATTGGAATTGCAGATGGAACATCTTCACCATTTAGTTTTTGAAGTAAAGTTTTTGCAGCAACTTCCCCTTGATAAACAATTTCTTGATCAATTGTAGAAATTTTAGGTTTGCTCATATATGAATGAGAAGTGTTATCAAAACCAATCATTTTTACATCATTTGGAACATCAATACCAGCCTCTTGCAAAGCATTTAAAGCCCCGGAAGCCATATTATCATTAGCAACAATTAAAGCATCAAAATTCAAATCGGCTTTAGATTTTATTTTATCTGCAATAGCTTTATATCCAGTTTCTTGAGTAAAATAACCGTCAAAAACTAAATCTGGGTCAAATTCCAAATTATTTGATTTTAACGCATTTTTATACGCTTCAAATCTTTGAATTGCTTCTTTTGAAATAGTTGC
>JAGARY010000346.1 GCA_017622055.1 Treponema sp.
TAATTGAATAAAAATTATAGGAAGGAAAAAATATGATTATTACTTTAAAAAAAGGCACTACAGAAAATCAGATGAATGAATTTATTGGAACATGGAAAGAAAAAGGTTTTGATATTCATGTTTCAAAAGGTGAAAACTTAACAATTTTAGGTTTACTTGGAGATACTTCATCAATAGACACAGAACAAGTTGAAGCTTTTGAAGTTGTAGACAGTGCAAAACGAATTTCTGCACCATATAAAATGGCAAGCCGTTCTTTTCATCCAGAAAATACAATTATTAAAGTTGGCGAAGCAACTTTTGGTAACGGGATGATTCCTGTTATTGCTGGACCTTGTTCTGTAGAAACAGAAGAACAAGTAATTTCAATTGCAAAAGATGTTAAAAAAGCTGGTGCAAGATTACTTCGTGGCGGTGCGTTTAAACCAAGAACTTCTCCATATAGTTTTCAAGGTTTAGGTGAACAAGGTCTTGAAATTTTAAAAACAGCAAAAAAAGAAACAGGACTTCCAATTGTTACAGAATTAATGGATATTCGTCAGTTGCAATATTTTGATGATGTTGATGTAATTCAAATTGGTGCACGCAACATGCAAAACTTTGATTTATTAAAAGAAATGGGAAAAGTTGGAAAACCAATTTTATTAAAACGTGGAATGGCTGCAACTGTAAAAGAATTTTTAATGTCTGCTGAATATATTATGGCTAGCGGAAACGAAGACGTAATTTTGTGTGAACGTGGTGTTAGAACTTTTGATAATTACACAAGAAACTGTCTTGATGTTAGCATCATTCCATATTTACACAAAGTTTCACATTTGCCAGTTATTGTAGACCCAAGTCACGCTTGTGGCCAACGCTGGATGGTTGCAGATTTGGCAAAAGCTTCGGTTGCTTGTAATACAGATGGTTTGATTATTGAAGTTCATAATAATCCAGAAAAAGCCTTGTGTGATGGTGAACAGTCTTTGCATCCTGCAGAATTTGCAGATTTAATGAAAGTGCTTCCAGTTGTGGCAGGAATTAACAATAGAACAATGTAAATGATTTTTGAATTACCAGTCATTGACTGAGTTTGTTTGTCACTGCGAGACCTTTAGGTCGTGGCAGTCCATTGTATCAGTGTTCACTTTCTGGATTGCTTCGCTATGCTCGCAATGAGTCGTACGCTTCGCGTACTTACCAAGTTTTGCTACGCAAAACTTGCGGATTATGGATTGCGAGGCGAAGCAATCTTGTGAATAAAGGAACTAATTATGAATAACTTAAACTTTGGAATTATTGGACTTGGAATTATGGGTGGGTCAATTGCCCGTTCAATTAGAGAAAATATTTTAAATGAAAAATCATCATCTGGAAAAATCTATGCTTTTGATATTAATCAAACTTCCTTAGACCTTGCAAAAAAAGAAAATATTATTGACCAAGGATTTTCTAAAGATGATGTAAAAAATATGCTCCAACTTTGTGATGTTGTGTTTATTTGTTTGTATCCAAAAAAGACAATTGAATTTTTAAAAGCAAACAAAAAAAACTTCAAAACTGGTTCGGTAATTACAGACATAAGCGGTGTAAAATCTATTTATGATAACATGGAAGAAGTTTTTCCAACAAATGCAGATTTTGTTTTAGGGCATCCAATGGCCGGCGGTGAAAAAGAAGGTTTTGCAAATTCAAACGGAAATTATTTTATAAATCACAACTACATCATAATTCCACAAGAACGAAACAAACCTGAATCAATTAAACTAATGGAAAATCTTGTAACTGCAATGAAGTTTTCTAGAATTACTAAAACAGATTGCAAAACTCACGATGAAAAAATTGGGTTTACATCACAGTTGTGCCACGTTGTTGCTTCCGCAATGGTAGAAAGTGCAGAAGATCCTTCAATTACAAGTTTTGGAGGTGGAAGTTTTGAAGATTTAACAAGAATTGCAATGATAAACGCTCCACTTTGGACAGAACTTTTTTTAAGCAACAAAGTCGCTCTGCTAAAACATATCAAATCTTTTATTTCAAAAATGCAAGAATTTGAAACATTAATTCAAAATGAAGATGCACAGCAACTAGAAGATTTGCTTAAAGATGTTCGTAAAAAACGAATTGAAATGAATGAGTTAAAATAGAAAAACTTATTCCAAAACAACAATTTTATCTGCTACTGTGGAAGCTTCTTGTTTATCATGAGTTACCATAATAGCAGTAAAACCAAGTTCTTTTTGCCATTCCTTTAATTGCAAAGCAAGTTTTTGACGCAATTCCGCATCAAGAGCCGAAAATGGTTCATCAAGCAAAACTAATTTTGGATTTAAAATCAAAGTTCTTGCCAAAGCAACCCGTTGACGCTCACCTCCACTCAAAGTTTGAGGAAGTCGTTTATCAAACCCCTGCAAATTAAAAAAACTCAAATATTCGCTAGCCTTTTTTCTGGCATCTTTTTTCTTCATTCCAGCAGAAATTAATCCATAAGCAACATTATCAACTACCGACAAATGATTAAACAAAGCACCATTTTGAAAAACCATCCCTATTTGACGCTTAGCATGAGGCAAATCTTGAATTTCAGTTCCATCAAGAACAATTTTTAACTGAAAATCCTTATCGTTTTCTTCCAAACCCGCAATAATATTTAAAATAGTAGATTTTCCGCTTCCACTTGGTCCCAAAAGACAATTCATAGTCCCTTTTTCGCACTCAAAACAAAAATCTACAGTTGTTGAATCCCATTTTTTATGAATATTTTCTACTTTAAAAAACATAGCAACATACTATAGAATCTTTGCAATTTTTACAATGATTTTTTTTGGAAGATTTTTTTTTAGAAGAAGTGCGTGGCAATAAGCAATAAGGACAACTTTGTCATTGCCACGTTAATTTGTAATTAAAACTAGGCTTTCCACAAATTGTGCAAATTACAGTATTCGTAAACTGCAACAATTTCGTCACCTTCTGCAAGTACAAAAGATGCTTTTGGTTCGCAAGTTGGAGTAAGTTCTTTTACTTGATAGCCAGATTTTGTTTCAAGAACAATCCATTGAATGTAGTGTTCTGGTGTCATTGGGTGAACAACCGAACCAACAACAACGTCAACTTTGTTTCCCTCAATTGAAACTACTGGAACATGTTTTTCTACAGCAGCATCTGTAGTTCCAGGAATTAATTCAAACATTTCTTCCCCACAACAAATTGTAGGAACACCTTCGTTAGATAAGATTGTAATAACTTTTCCACAATGTTTACATTTGTAAAATTTCATAAATACCTCACAAAAAAATAAGAATTCAGAATTAAGAAGTTATAAAAACTCTAACTTTATATTACTACAAAGAGTGGTGTATCGGCAAAGGAAATTTTATAAAAAATTATCTTGACAACTTATTTGAAAGGGACAATAATTTAGAATCATGAGACATTTAAATTTTAAAGGTCGATTCACTTTCTTCTTCGCCTAAGGGCGAGCTTCTCTTCTTTTTTGTGTCATGCGTTGCAAAACCTAGCACGGT
Source organism: Treponema sp. (assembly GCA_017622055.1). Lineage (GTDB taxonomy): Bacteria > Spirochaetota > Spirochaetia > Treponematales > Treponemataceae > Treponema_D. Next base: position 3,507 of record JAGARY010000346.1, read on the forward strand.
AATCAAAATTTTCAAATCAACTCAAAATATATAAAAATAACAAGAAGGTAAAAAATGAATTTAAAGTATTTTCAAAAAGACATTGAATGTATGCCTAAAGAAGAATTAAAAAAACTTCAAGGAGAACGTTTAGTAAAACA
>JAGARY010000347.1 GCA_017622055.1 Treponema sp.
TGTAAACAATGAATTAAATTCTACAACAACAGGATTTCCTTCAACACCGTTCACATCAACTGCCGAAACAGTAACTTTATGTTTTCCAGCATTTAAATCTTTTCCTTTTAATAAAACAACATCAAAAACACCTTTTGTTTCTTGAACAACAGGTTCTTCTGAATCTAATTGATATTTTACAGAAACAACACCATCGTCATCTTTTGCAATACCACGCAAAACAATATCTTGATCATCACCAAAACTTTGAGCTGCAACTGGACTTAAAATTGTAACAACAGGTTTATCTAATTCTTGATTTAAGTTGATTTGTTGAGCAACTTCAACAACGTTTCCTGCTCTATCTTCTGCATGAATTACAAATTTTTTGTTTTTATCTTTTCCGTTTGTTGTATCTAAATCAACTACCCAATAAGGGTTTCCTGGCACTAATTCAATAACACCAGACTCTTCACCAAAAGTCCAACGTAAATCTACAATTCCATTTGTATCTTTTGCAAATCCTGCAACTGTAATTTTTCCATTAACAACTTCGTCTACTGTTGGAGAAACAATTTGAACATCTGGTTTTGTATTATCAATAAAGTACAAGAAAGAATACATACCAGTAGAACCAGACATATCTGTTGCTTTAAACCAAATTACTGCTGGTCCATCTGGGAAATTTTTTGAATTTACATTAAATTTAAAGTTTGTAAGTGGTTTTCCATTTGAAATTTTTACAGGAATGAATGTTTCACAATTATCTGTAGAATAGAAAAGTTCTTTAATTCCGTTTCCATCTTCTACAGTTCCTTGGAATTCAACATTTCCAGAAACAAGCATTCCCATTTCTCTATCTGCCACAGCTGTAAGAGGCTGATTTCTATCAAGCTGATAAGTAACAGAAACAGGTTTTCCTGGAAGTCCGTTTATATCATATCCAGTAACTTGAACAGTATGAGGACCTTCTTCCATATTGTTTGTATCTAAATAATATGACCAGAATTCTTTTCCTTCTGCTCTAATTGGATTTTCTGTATCGCCATCTAAAACTAATTCAACATAAGAAACTGCGTCATCGTCAACACAAACACCAACAATATTTAAGTTTGCAACAACACGCATATTTGGATAAGGATTTGTAATACCTGAAACTGGTAAGTCAGAATTTGGGTCAATATACAGATTGTGAGGACCTTCAACCTTCACATTTCCACCCAAGTCGGTGGCTGTAATCATGATGTTGTATTTTCCTGGCTTTTTGTTTTCCAAATCAAAAACTTCTTGCCAACTGTTTAAATTGTCAACATCACGTTCTTCCACATCATTTTTTCCGTGAGCAAAAACAGCACACATCACAAATAATAAACAAAAAAATGATAACCCTTTTTTAATCATAAACCACCTCAAAAAATTTATACTTTTTCACTTTACTTATCGGCATATTTATCCTATTTTATTAGTTAAATATGATTGATAGCGTTACAATTTTACAACAACTTATTAATAAAAGCAAAAAAATTGCATTTTTTGGTGGTGCTGGGGTTTCTACAGAATCTGGAATTCCTGATTTTCGTAGTATTGATGGGCTTTATCAGCAAAAATGGAAATATCCTCCAGAGCAAATTATTAGCCATAGTTTTTTTGAATATGACCCAGTTGAATTTTACAGATTTTACAGAGAAAAATTAGTTCCTTCAAAAGAAATCAAACCAAATGCTGCTCACTACAAACTTGCAGAACTTGAAGAAAAAGGAAAACTTCTTGGAGTAATTACACAAAATATTGATGGGCTTCATCAAAAAGCAGGAAGCAAAAAAGTTTTTGAACTTCATGGCAGCACTTTGCGAAACTATTGTACAAAATGTGGAGAATTCTACGATGAACAATTTATTCTACAAAGTGAAAATGCTCCAGATAAATTGCCACACTGCACAAAATGTGGCGGAATTGTAAAGCCAGACGTTGTTTTGTATGAAGAAGGACTTGATGACGCTATTGTAAACGGTGCAATTGATGCAATTTCTAAAGCCGACACTTTGATTATTGGCGGAACTTCGCTTGTTGTGTACCCGGCCGCAGGATTAATTAATTATTTTAGAGGAGAAAATCTGATTTTAATTAACAAAAGCCAAACTTCCTGCGACCACAAAGCAACTTTAGTTATTCACCAACCAATTGGCCAAGTTTTAGGGCAAATTAAAGTGGAATAAAACTTTTGTATTCAATACGTCCGGTCAAGGGACACTTCGTTCAAGCCCTTGACTCGGCCGTTTTTAGGATTTGTAATAAACCCTAAATAAGATTTTTGCGGGGGAAGTCTCCGTCTTTCCCCTTCAATTTCCGTCAATTTGTAGCAATTTTAATCTTCTTTTTTCTAATATTTTACAAAATCCTGTAGTAAAATCAATTATAGATAATTTGTTTTATTCCCTTTCTATTCCCTTTTGTGCTGCTTCCATATCGCTCATCATATCAAGGATAATCTGCTGTTTGTTCGGCGGCAACATCTGCCACCTTGTACCAACAGAAGCACCTTCTGGCGTGAGTGTTTGCGCTCTCAATAAATCTACAAGGGAGTTTACAACGGCTTGTTGAGCCTGTGAAAGTTCCTGCAATCTTCCGGGTAATTTTTCGTTTCCGGGCTTCAATCCGACATCTTCACCCAATACAAGATAGTCCACAGGAA
>JAGARY010000348.1 GCA_017622055.1 Treponema sp.
GACACGACTCGACTGTAAGCTTATCAACAAAGTCCCAAATTTATTCAAAGTCAAAGTGTTTAAAATAAACCTACGTTAAAATCAAAGCTATATATCTGCTAGTTGTCCAATAATATCGGCACCACCAATAAAGGTTCCAATTGTGCTTCCAAGTGATGTTAAAATAAATACTAGTAAGACTCTTAAAATTCTGTTTTTATAAAAACCTTTTAAAGAAATATCATCTTGTAAAGTTTCAATATCAGAAACTTTTGGTTTACAAACCACCGCTTGAACAATTCCTGTTACAAATCCAACTCCAATAAATGGACACAAAGATGTAAAAGGAGCAGTTACAAAAGCAACTATAATTGTGATTGGATGAGCTAAGGCAATTAAAGCACCAATTGCCGCTGGAATTCCATTCCACAAGAACCAAGTTGTAAGCATCATAGAACCAGCTTTTGCTCCGCCGTAAATGAATCCTGCAACAATTACACCAATTATAATAGCGGGAATAATCCAACCAGCAATTTTGCTAGAAACTTTTTTTGCAGGAATTTCAGAAATTGTTGTTACATCTGAATTTTCTTCATTTTTTGCCATTTTTAATAAATGAGCTTCAACACCAGGTAAATGCCCCGCACCCAAAACAGCAACAACATTATTTCCGTTTGCATCCCAAATTTTGCTTGCCAAATATTTATCTCTTTCATCAATCAAAACTTCTTTAATAACTGGCATATATTCAGAACGTTCTGCCATCATTGAATCCATTTCATTTTGCTTTTTCAATTTTTCAATTTCTTCTTCCGAAACTTCTTCATTAGAAAAAGCACTTGCAATCAATGAAGAAAGCAACTTCATTTTGCCCCAAAAAGAGTTTTTTGTCCAAGCACGTTTTAAAGTAATATGAATTGGACGATCAACCATTACAAATGGAACATTCATCTCTTTTGCAGTTTCCATTGCAGCAAGCATTTCGTCCCCAGGTTTTACGCCAATGTTATCACCCATTCGTTTTTGAAAAGATGACAAAATCAAATTTGCCATTAACAAAAATCCTTCACCACGACGTAAAACTTTTACAATATCAAGTTCTTTGTATTTTTCGCTATTTTGAATTGAATCAGCACGTTTTTCATCAAGTTCAATTGCAACACAATCAGGTTGCAAATTTTTGATTGTTTCTTTTACTTCTTCCACACTTTCTTTTGAAACGTGAGCAGTTCCTATCAAAGTGATTTTTCTTCCATTACACTCAATAACTTTTTGCGTTTGATTCATTATTGTAATCCCCATTCAGCAATTCTATATTCAAAAAATAAAGGTGCATTCATACTTTTAACTCTTGTATAATATTCAACAGCCTTTTCAGAAAATCCATTTAGTTCATAGTAAAGTCCCATATAGAATAACATTTTTCCACGTTGTGTACGATTTTCTTCTTTATTAATCTTTCCTACATGTGAATTTTCTGCATTAAAACTATAAGTATCATGATAAAATCTTACCATTGCATAATCTAGTGAATCTTTATTTAAAGTTTTTAACAATGGTTTTAAAACTTCTTTTGCTTTAAATGCATTATTTTCTTTAAAATATGTTGCAGCAATCATCAATTGATAAGAAACACTTTTGCTATATTTATATGCTTCAGCAAAATATTTTCTACTGGCAGCCCAATTTCCTAAATGATATTCAAGAATAGCTGTAGATTCGTAAGCATAAAAATATTTTGGATTCGTTTCAATCACTTTGTGATAATTTTGCAATGCCAAAGCAAATTCGTTTTGTTCATCATAACTTCCAGCAAGGTAAGCGTAAGCCAAAAAATAAGTTGGATCAATTTCAACCGCTTTGTTCCAAGCTTCAGCAGCTTCGGAATATTTTCCCTGGAAACGATAATAAGTTCCTAAATCTAAATAATAATCATAATTTGTGGGATCATATTTTAAAGCTTCTTTTACATATTTTGTTGCACGCAAAAAGTTTTCTGAATCTGCGGCAAGTTTTCCCATATATGCCAAAGCAAGAGAATGTTTTGGATCAATTTCCAAAATTGTATTTAATGATTTTTCAGCGGCTTTTAAATCATCAGTATAAAATGACATTTGAGCATATCCAAAAAGTGCATCAACATTTTTTGGATCATTTTTTAATGCTTTTTTATAAGACTGTTTAGATAGTTTATACTTTTTATTCATAGCATAATCTTCAGCCTTTTGAATATTTACAGTAGCATTGTATGGGTCAATTTCTAAGATTTTATCAGCATTTTCTTTTTGAGCTTTTTTATCGCCTTTTCCTTCCAATGCAAGAGAGATTAATTCATACGCATCCATATTATTTGGTTCTGTTTGAAGGATTAAATTTGCAACTTCAATAGCTTGATCATATTGTTTATCTGAAATATACAAAGATGCTAACAAAATTTTAAAATCAATATCATTTTCTAATTCTTTTGGCAAAGACTGAAATAAGTCAATTGCTTCTTTTATTTGATTTTTGTCTAGATATGATTGTAATTTTTTTGCAAAAGCAATATTTGGAGGATCTTTTGGTTCTTCCCTTTTCTTTTCAACTTTTTTTTCAACTTTCTTTTCTACAGTTGTTTCTTTAGTTTGATTAGTTTCTTCAACTTTTGTTGTTGTACATGAAGCAAAAATTGATGCAGCTAAAAAACAAAATACGATTTTCTTTAATTTCATTATAGTTTTTCCTTTTTCATAAATATAATATAAAACTTTGAATTTTACATCTACTTATATTGTAATAAAATGTTTCATTAGTTAAAATATCAACAACATGAACGTACGAAGAATTAAAAAAGCACTAGGTCTGATTATTGTAGATATTGCTATAATAATCGGCATATTTATTTTACAATTTAGAACAGATTTTAATATTATCGAAAAACTTGGAAATCTTCAAATTACTTTGGCTAGAGCAGAAGATACGGAAGATAACCAATTAGATGGAGAAAAACAATCATTACAAAACGTTTTGATGTTATCTTATAATGGAATAAATGTTTCTATTGATGATAAAAATCCAGCAATAATTCAAAAAGTTGATTCTGACTCAAAAGAACCAATTTCACTTGTTGCGTACAAAAAGAACGAATTAGGATACAATTTTTATTTTTCAAATGACATTCAAATGGAAGTTTTGCTTGAAGATGAAACACTTACATCTCCGTTGCAAATTAATGTAAATTTACCATCTGATATTTCTTCTTTTGATTTACCATATTCAATTTCTCAAAATATGATTACTCAAAAAGTAGAAAAGAAGAGCATTGTGCTTGATGGTAAAAAGAATTCTTGGGAATTAAAACTTCCAGAAGCAAAAGATAATTACATTTCTTTCCATCAACACGAAGAAAAAGTTTCTTACGCAATTTATGATAACAAAAAACAATTTACCTTTGATAACATTCACGAACTTGCAATTTCTGATGAATTTGTATTCCAACAAACAGTTTCTGATTTTGCAAAAAATTTAGTTACTTCATTTGAAAACACAATCAATGAAACTTCATACACAGAGCAAGCAATTGTTTCTTATGTTGCAGCAATGGCATCTACAGGAAGATATCAAGAAGCAATTGAAAAAGTTCCATCATCATTTAAGAAAAGTTCTGTTAGAACATATCTTTCAGCTCCATATTTTAACACACTTGAAAGTATGGATAACAATTTGGAAGAAACAATCAAATCTAACATTGAACAAATTAGAAAAAATCGCAATTCTACAACTTTAGATTTATTTACAATTGATAACATTGCTATGAATCTTTGGCTTTACCCTGATGTTGGAACTGTTAGAAATATTCTAAAAAAAGCAGCAGAATCTGATATTGGAATCGCTTCTATTGCACAAGTAACTGGCATTTTGGAAGTTTACACTACTTTAAGTGAATTCAAATCTGGATACCCAAAATATCTTGAACCAATTTTGGAAAGCTGTGTTCAAAAAATTATGATTTCTTGTGCATTTGAAGGTGAAAATCTTACAATTTCAGAAAATGGTGCATTCCTTTCTGTAAGTGATGCAGTAGAAACAGGAATTGCATTATTACGATACGGAATTCTAACAGAAAATAACACATTAAAAATGGCAGGACGAGCACTTATAAATTCTTACATTTCAGATAGTTCATCTTTTGATTTAAGAACTTTAGCAAGTATCTACCCAATTTTGGCTTATGATAACAAAAACTATCCTCACTTTGAAAAAATCTTTACAGATAACGGAACAACAGCTTGGGCATGGACTTGTGCAAGCAATATTACATTCAAAAGCGACACAAGTTCATCTTCTATAATTACAATTGACTTCCCAGAAACTTGGACACATTACGTAATTTTAAAAGGCATTCCAAAATTTGAAAAAATTTATATTTATGATATTCAGTTTAGAACAGACCCAAGATTTGAAACATATAATTCTTCGGGCTACGTATATAGACAAAACTCTCAGACTTTATTACTAAAATCTAGACATAAATCTGAAAAAGAAAATATTAGACTTGTATACACAGATACTTCTGCAAAAATTGTTGAGCAAAAACCTGCTGCTGTAGAATCACCTGCAGAGGCAACAACAGAATCTGGAACAACAGAAGCAACTTCAACAGCAGCTACAACACCAGAACAAAGTACAGAAGTTCAACAAACAACACAACCTGCTGAAAATTCAACACCAGCAAATGAAAACATAACACAATAAATAATTAAATATAAAAGGAAAAAACATGGCAAAGACATTTGACGACAAAAAAATTATTTACACAATGGATAGAGTTTCCAGATCTTACGGAACTAAAGTAGTATTAAAAGACATTAGCATTTCTTATTACTACGGTGCAAAAATTGGTGTCGTTGGTGCCAACGGTTCTGGTAAATCTTCACTTTTTAAAATTCTTGCAGGAAGAGATAAAGACTTTGTTGGTGAAACAACTCTTCTTCCAGGTTACACAATTGGATATCTTGAACAAGAACCAGAATTAGAAGCTGGAAAAACTGTAATGGAAATTGTTCGTGAAGGTGTAAAAGAAATTACAGATTTACTTGCAGAATTTGACCAAATTAACGAAGCTTTTGGAGATCCAGACGCAGATTTTGACAAACTTTGTGCTCGTCAGGGTGAAGTTCAAGAAAAACTTGATTTATTAGACGCTTGGAACTTAGAAAACAACTTGGAATTGGCAATGGAAGCATTGCGTTGTCCACCTGCAGATCAAATTGTTGATGTTCTTTCTGGAGGTGAACGCCGCCGTGTTGCTTTGTGTCGCCTTTTGTTGCAAAAACCAGACATTCTTTTGTTAGACGAACCTACAAACCACTTAGACGCAGAAACAGTTGCTTGGCTTGAAAACCACTTAAATCAATATCCTGGAACTGTAATTGCAATTACCCACGACCGCTACTTCTTGGACGATGTTGCTGGTTGGATTTTGGAACTTGACCGTGGAGAAGGATATCCATTCAAAGGAAATTATTCTTCTTGGTTGGAACAAAAAAATGCTCGCCTTGCACAAGAAGCAAAAGGCGAAAGCCAACGTCAAAAAGAAATTGCACGAGAATTGGAATGGATTCACACAAGTGCAAAAGGACGTCAGGCAAAACACAAGGAACACATCACTCGCTACAACGAACTTATGGCTCAAGAGTCAAAAAAACAGCTTAAAGATACACAAATTTCAATTCCTGCAGGTCCTCGCTTAGGAAACCAAGTAATTGATGCAGAAAATATTACAAAATCTTTTGGCGACAAATTGCTCTTTGAAAATTTAAGTTTCCATATTCCAGCAGGTGCAATTGTTGGTATTGTTGGTCCAAATGGTGCTGGTAAAACAACACTTTTCAAAATGATTGCTGGAATTGAAAAACCAGATAGCGGCGAAATAAAAATTGGTCAAACTGTAAAAGCCGTTTACGTTGACCAGATGCGTTCAACTTTGGATGAAAATAAAACTGTTTACGAAACTTTAAGTGGCGGTGCCGACATTGTAAAACTTGGTGCTGTTGACGAAAAAGGTCGTGCATTGGAAGGTGGCGTTCGTGAAGTAAATGCCCATGCTTACTGTGGTTGGTTCAACTTTGGCGGTGCAGACCAAAACAAAAAAGTTGGTGTACTTTCTGGTGGAGAAAAAAATCGTTTGAATTTGGGAATGATGCTCAAAGAAAGCGGCAACGTTTTAATGCTTGACGAACCTACAAACGACCTTGACGTTCAAACAGTTCGTGCATTGGAAGAAGCCCTTGAAGATTTTGCAGGTTGTGCCCTTGTTGTAAGCCACGACCGCTGGTTCTTAGACAGAATTTGTACACACATCCTTGCATTCGAAAACAACTCCGAAGTTCGCTTCTTTGAAGGCAACTGGAGCGAATACGCAGCATGGAAAAAGGAACAATTTGGCGAAGACGCCGGAGTTCCAAAACGTACAGTTTACAGAAAATTAAGCAGATAAATACACAATCAAGGCAAGTTTTAAAGAAATTGGGCGCAAATGCATTGGCATAGTCGCATTTCACAGCTTGCCTAGCGGCCGGTTTGTTGTTCGCTTTGCGAACAACAAACTCCCCTTCGGGCCTGTTCAATTCTCGGCGCCAAAACATCACCGAAAAACATCCATTTACATAATTTCTATTTGACTACACACCATTCATAAACTATCATAAAAACTACCATGAAAAATTTTTTTTTATCAAAACAAAAAATAACAGAAAAACATGTAGCAAAAATTCGCCACGACTGGGGATTATCAGACGCAAAACGAGACGAAACTAAAAAAACTCCTGAAAACATACAAAGATTTGATAATATTTTGTACGGTGAAGATAAAACTTGGCAGATTCTTGATGTTTATAAACCAAAATCTGCGGAAGGAAAATTGCCTGTAATTGTAAATGTTCACGGTGGCGGATGGGTTTATGGGACAAAAGAAGTTTATCAATTTTATTGTATGAGCCTTGCGCAAATGGGTTTTGCAGTTGTAAATTATAACTATCGACTTGCTCCAGAAAATAAATTTCCTTCGTCGGTAGAAGATACAAATTCCGTTTTTAATTGGATAGAAAAAAATCAAAATGAATATGGATTTGATTGCAACAATGTTTTTGCAGTTGGTGATTCTGCGGGCGCAAATCTTTTGGCATTGTACGCAGCAATTTTAACAAATGCGGAATTAAAGAAAAAATACGATTTTGAATTACCTTCTGAAATAAATTTAAAAGCTGTTGCCTTAAATTGTGGAAAATACACAGTGCGAAATTTTGATATTTTAATAGCATCACTTTTTGACAAAAAATCAAAATATAATGTAAAAGATATTGAAATTACTTCAAAAATTACGCCAGATTTTCCTCCGTCAATTTTGATGACTTGTAAAGGCGATTTTTTGTGCAAAGAAATTTATCCAATTATGAAAGCGTTAGAAAAACAATCGGTGCCTTTTCAATGCAATTTTTACGGCACAAAAGAAAAACCCTTGTGGCACGTTTTTCACGTAGATTGCGACATGAAAGAAGCGCAAGAATGCAACAAAACGCAAGTGGAATTTTTTAAGAGGTTTTTGTAAAAAGATTAAGCTAATAACTTAATTTTTTGACGGATTTTTATTTGACGCATTTTTTTATCTGTGATAAATTAGAAATGGAAGTGCTGACTTTATAGTTAGTCTCCCTTTTTTTGGGTTGAAACCGCTCTTAGGGATTCTAAGGGCGGTTATTTTTTACTCGTTATCTTTTTTTGTAACGAAGTATAGCAATTATTGTGCTTATTACAGTTGCAACACAAGTTACAAAAGCAATTATTAAATCACAATTCATTGCGTTACCTCCTTTATACTTATTCCTGTAGAAACAGGTCGAGCATTAGGGAGCCTAACCGCCTAAAAATCAGACACTTCCAAAATCAGTATATCTATAATTTGAATAATTTCATTAAGCTAATAACTTAATTTTTTCTTACATTACTCCAGATTCCAAAATTGAAAAAGTTTTGTTATCACAATCAATTTGAGCAAGTGCACCAGTTGGTAAAATTGTCATTGGTGTGTGATGAACAAAATCTACATTTTCAAAAATTGGTAAATCGGGACGATGAACTTCTTCATTTACAAGTTGTAAAATTGTTCGACGGCTTCCTTCATCAAGTTTTCCTGTGATAATTGCAGAAGCTTTTTCAAAAATTCCAGCTGCTGCAAAAGCTCTTAAACAATGTAAACCTGCAAGATGACTTCCATAAGGAAGACCATGTTCAATAACAATAATTGAATCTTCAAAAAAATCTTTATCTGGGAAAAACTTTGTTCCAATAATTTGTTGCGCAGGTCCACCACACAAAGAAATCAATCTTCCTTGATGAATGCCTTTTCCTTGCAAAACAAAATATCCATCATTTTTAGTCCATTTGATTTTTTTTGGCTTTATATCTCGCCATTCAATTTGTGTGTATTTTTCGCTACAAGGAACTTCACCAATTATTTCATTACTGAACAATACTTTTCTGATTGCTTGCTCGGTGTAAGAATCTAAAGAACCTGGTTGTGCAATTGGCGTTAAAACATTTGGTCCGTAATATGCTCTAACTCCACAATGAGCAAAAACACACATCCAAGTAGCAATATCAGAATATCCCATTAAAATTTTGGGATTATCATGGATGATGTTTTCATCAAGATAAGGTAAAACTCTGTAAGAATCATCACCGCCCATGTTGCAAATTATTCCTTTTACTTCAGGATTTATTAAAGCCCAATGCAAATCTTCGGCACGTTTTTCTGGATGTTCAAAAATAAATGTATTACCTTTTAATGCATTTGGAGTTTCAACAACTTTTACTCCAAAAATTTCTTCAAATCGATTTTTTCCAGTTTGGTATCTTTTAATCATATCTGGGTCGCCAGCTCTGCCTCCAGAAAGTGAAATAAATGCCACTGTATCACCTGGATTTAATTTTTTGGGAACAATTAATGGTTTCATTTTTTTTTACCTCACATTTTTATTTTTTAATTAACATATATCGAACAGATTCAACAACATTTTCAAATGTTTTCTCTTCAAAAGGAAGAATTCGGCCCCACATCATTACGCCACGGTACGCATATAAAAATGTGTTCATTACCATATCTGAATCAACATCATTAAATTCTCCAGTACGAACTCCGTATTGAACTAATTCTTGCCAATATTTTTTTTCTACTTCATTTGAACTATCTAATGTAATTTTATTTTCAGTTGAAACAAATTCATACAATGCAAAAGCAAGTGATTTTTTACAATTTTTCATATCTTCAAAATAAATATTTAGCAAATTTTCTAATGTTTCTATTGCACTTTTTCCTTCTTGAATATCTTGAAAAACTCGCTTTTCTTTTTGAAGTAAGGACAAAAGTAATTCTGATTTGCTAGAAAAATGTCTATAAAGTCCACCTTTACTCATTCCAGAAGAATCGCAAATATCTTGCATGGATACATTTTTATAACCATTTTCTGCAAACAATTTTTCTGCAACTTCACATATTTTTTGCTTTGTAGAAGAGCCTTTTTGTCCCATAAAAACCTCTTTACTTTGCGACTACTTAGTCGCTTTTTTTATATCATACATACTGAATTACAATCAGTCAAGATATTTTTGATAAAATATTTTTTTTACAATTCAAGTAGTTTTTTATTCAACTTTATTTATTTTTTTAAGATATAATGTTATTAGGTTAGCGATGGGAGCCCCGCCGAAGGCGTCCACCATGAAGTTTTGAGCGTAGCGAAAAACTTAGCAAACGTTCAGTTTGCGGCAGGGGGATGAGCGTGAGCGAAGGGCGGACGTAGCGACCGTGCGATTCGCAAGGGAACCTCAAAAGAAAAAGAAAAAACACCAGCCACCAGTGGCCTTACGAGGAAAGATAACCTAAAAAATGCAGTGCATTTTGTTTTAAGTCGCTTCAAGCAGCTTACCAAGTTTCTTGCAGAAACTTGCGGTTTTCTATTGAACACCGGGCACCAGTGCCCTTACACAGGAGATATTATGAAAAAGCTTGGATTTGGATTGATGAGATTGCCTTATAGCGAAAGCGAAAAATGGGGGCATGTTGATTTAGAAAAAACAAAAGAAATGATAGACGCGTATATGGAACAAGGTTTTTCATATTTTGATACTGCGTGGGTTTATCATGGTGGTTTTAGCGAAAAGATTTTTGGGGAATTGGTTGCAAAACGATATCCTCGTGAAAAATTTCAAGTTACTTCAAAAATGCCAGTTTGGGAATTAAAACAAGAAAGCGATTTGGAACGGATTTTTGAAGAACAATTAAAAAAATGTAATATCGAATATTTTGATTATTACTTTTTGCATTCTCTTGGAACTGGAAATTATGAATCTGCAGAAAAATTCCACGGATTTGAATTTATTCAAAAAATGAAGGCCGAAGGAAAAATCAAACACATTGGTTTTAGTTTCCACGACAACGCAGAAAAACTTGATGCAATTTTAACAAAACATCCAGAAATTGAACTTGTTCAACTTCAAATTAACTACCTCGAC
>JAGARY010000349.1 GCA_017622055.1 Treponema sp.
ATTTTGATTTACTAATTGATACCCAAGATTAAAATTTAATGTGTCAAAATCTAAAGAAATTCTTGAAGATGGATAAAATCCAGAAAATTTTGCATTGTTTACTATGCTATAGGAAAAATCATTTCGAACAGAAACAGAAGGATTTTTTATTGAAAAATCGAATGGTGAAGCAAATAAAATCCCTGAAAAAAGAAATGCAAAGAATAGAAACTTTTTCTTCATTTTTCTCTCTCTATTGATATAGGTGTAATTAATTTTAAATACTTTAATAATATAACATAAATTAATTAAAATTAAAATACTCCCATTTACTCCCGCCCAAAATAAAAAAAGTGGTCAAAGAACATGGATTTGAAAAAAGTTCTTTGACCACTGGAGGAAAATAATTTTATATCTGGTTGCTATAGTAATCTAGCATTAGCCCCAAAATTGTTACAAAGTGATTTCAACTTCAATTTTGCAAAGTTTTCCATTTCTAGAAAATAATTCCGCAGTTTCTTCTTCAGTTAAGAAAGCACCTTGTTTTACTTCATAATCACGAGTTGTTCCATTTATACTTATTTTTAGAGTTTCTGCAGCATTTTGAACAAGTTTATATGTGATTTTTGTATTACACCAAGTAAAATGCAACTGACCATCATCAAAAAATTCTGATTTTTTAAGAATTTTTGGATTAAAACATGCACATCCATTTTGAATATCAACACCTAATTCGCCCCAACGTGTAAGAACTTCCTCTTTTACTTGCCCAGTCATTCCAGGTTGTTTTGCCCCTTGTCCATTTGGTGTGTGTGAATACGGATCTGCAGGGAAAGCACCATAAATTTCTGGAGTTTTGTTAAAGCCAATTCCACTTCTAACGTTGTAATATTCATTTTTTAATTGATTAATAGTTGAAATATCCGCACCATTTTTAATTGCTGCAAAAGTATTTTCTTGTGTTGCCAACAATAATTTAGAAACCATGTGCCAGTAAATACTTCCTAAACCTTCATAAGCGTAGAAAGTTCCACTACGACCTGTAAAACTATTATGATTAAATGTTTTTTCATAAAGTTTTTTCAAATCTTCCAATTCTTTTTCTGTTACTTTTATATTTTCTGGAAGTTGATTGCAGAAATCACACATAAATCTTTCATTTCTAAAGTTGCCATTAAAGTGGAAAATTCCATTACAATCTTCGTAAAGAATAGATTTTCCAGTTTTTTCAATTACAGCCAAAAGATTTTTTACATCATTTTTTGAAATATTATTTTTTTCTTCAAAGGCGGCCAATTCTTTGTTTGGATAAAGCATATAAGAATTCTGTCTTGGTTCATACATTTTGCTATTTCTAAGTGCTTTTAGCAAATTCAAAACTTCATCAGCTTTTAATACACCAGCAGAAAGAACTGCAACTTGACCTTCTAACATTTCTTGTAAGTTTTTAATTTCAACTTTATCTTTATAAAGTAAAAGTGTGTTGTAAGAGTGATATAATCCATCTTCTTTTTTGTTCAAAGAAATTGTATTTTTGATGTGATTTTGAATTTCTTGCAAAATTGAAACAATTTCATCTTTTTGAATTGAAGTTATTTGATTTCCGTAAGCGTTTTTATACAAATTATTTCGTTCTTTTTCAAAAATTACACCTTCTTTGTCCATAAAATCTTTTCTTAATTTTGAGTCAGAAGCAACTTTTTCGGCGGAAGTTTCTTTGTAAAGTTTTCCAAGTTTTACAAAACAATTTGCAACATCACTAGGAAGTTCAAAATTTTGTGTAGTAGAAGAATTGTAAAGTTCAATTAAAAAATCAATATATCTGTGAAGATAATACAAAGTAACCATTGAAAGTCCGTAGCCAGCAAGAGCATTGTTTGCGTCATTCCATTCTGGGCGTTGTGTATTTAACCAAATTCCTCCACCAGGAACAAAGTTTGCCATTTTTGCAATTACAACTTGTAAAAGTTTTGTAGAAAGAGAAACTAATGCTGTATTTTCTGAACCAGAAATCCCATCAGAAGAAATTAACTTTGCATCTGAACCGATTTTTTTTGCAGCGTTTTTTAAAGTATCACTTAATTCTTTATCAAAGAAAATTGTATTTCGTGGATCTTCATAAATTTCTTTGTAAGATTTGATTCTATATGGCACGTTTGAACTTGAAAAAATCTTGTCATTCAATTGAGAAATTAGCTCTTTTTTGTTGATTTTTGCATATAGTTCAAGCAATTTTTGAAGATAAATTACTTGATGATCTCCCCAATATCCAATTTGAGCCCATGGATTATTTGGTTCTGGCACTTCCCAGTCAATTCCTTCTCTGGAAATTCTGTATGGATTAAATCCTTCAATTGTCATAGCGTTAAGGAATTTTGCAGTCATATTTTTAATGTACATTGGATAAGACCAAGCTAATGCTTCCCAGTTTTGGAAAATATCACGCCAGTTTCCTTCATAGTTCAAAATTGGATTCCCAAAATTGTCTCGCAAATGAATGTTAAATCTGTTCCAAGGACGACTTGGATCTCCGTGGCGACGACTAAAAGTTAGAGGCATATATTCGTAGAACAAGCGAGACAACTGTGGAGATTTTTCAC
>JAGARY010000350.1 GCA_017622055.1 Treponema sp.
GCATCATTTCTTTTACGTCAATTTCTGGAAGGCCAACGTTTACGTCTAAAACTTGGGCTCCTGCTTGTTCTTGCTCAATTCCTTGGTTGATGATGTATGGAATGTCGTTGTTGCGAAGTGCTTCTTTGAATTTTTTCTTTCCTGTTGGATTAATTCGCTCTCCAATTAAAACTGGAAGGTATTCTGGTCCAAAACTTACTGTTTTTGAATTTGAACTGATTACGCAGTTGTTTTTTTTGTGAATTTTGATATTTGTTTGTTGATTATTGATTTTTTCTGTTAATTTTTGAATGTATTCTGGTGTGGTTCCGCAACATCCACCAAGAATTGTTGCTCCAAGATTTTTAATTTCTTCCATTGTGGCTACAAAATCTTCTGGTTTTACGTCAAAAATTGTTTGACCGTTTACAACTTTTGGAAGCCCTGCATTCGGATTTACAATTACAGGAACTGAGGCGGCGTTTATTAGGCGTTCCACAGTAGGAAGCATTTCTTTTGGACCAAGGCTACAGTTTACACCAATTGCCGAAACCCCCAATCCTTCTAACATACAAACCATTGATTCTGGAGTAGAGCCACTTAAAGTTCTTCCATCTGCGTCATAAACATTTGTTACAAAAATTGGAAACTCTTTGCATAGTTCTTCCATTGTTTCTTTTGCAGCAATAACAGCGGCTTTTGTTTCGTAACCGTCATTCATTGTTTCAATTAAAACACAATCAATGTTACATTCAAAGGCAATTTTAAATGTTTTTTTATAGAGATTTATGCAATCTTCAAAATCTAAATCGCCCATTGGTTTTAATAATTTTCCGCAAGAAGAAATGTCAAAAGCGATGAATAAATCTTGTTGATCATTTTTTTCTGAAGCTTTTTGTCTGGCAATGTTTGCATTTTCAATTCCAGATTTGATTATTTTTTCAAGATTTAGAGGAAATTTTGTTATAAACGCACCAAATGTGTTTGTTTTTATGATGTTTGCACCAGCACAAAAATATTCATAATGCAATTGTTGAATTTTTTCTGGATGATTTATGTTCCAAGTTTCTGGTAATTCCCCAGGTTTTAATCCCCATTTTTGAAGAACAGTTCCTGTTCCTCCATCAAAGAATAATAGAGATTCATTCAATTTGTTTGTGTCTAAAATTGTGCTTTTCATAAATTTTTTATTTCCTCTTTTTGTTTTATAATTCTAAATCTAAAACTGTGGCTTCTGTAATGTTGATTAAATCTTCTGGCGAAAGTTTTATTTGAACTCCACGTTGTCCGCCACTAATAAAAACTTGTTCATGAAGTTGAATCTGTTCGTCAATGAAAGTTCGAAATTTCTTTTTCATTCCAATTGGAGTACAACCGCCACGAATGTAGCCAGTTAATCCTAATAATTCTTCTGGTTTTACAGGATTAATTTCTTTACAACCAGCAGCGTTTCTTGCTTTTTTTAAGTTGATTTCTGAAAGTGCGCATTGGCAAAAAACACAAATTTCTTTTGTGTCTGTGCGCATTACAATTGTTTTAAAAACGCAAAGAGGATCAATTCCAAGTTTTTCTGCAAGACGTTCAGCGGCACCTTTTGCCAAAACGTGTTCACCGTCATCATCATATTCTTTTACTTCGTAGGGAATGTTTGCATTGTCTAAGATTCTCATTGCATTAGTTTTCAATTTTTTACGCCTCTTTTTCAACTTTTTACAACAGCAAACTTATCATACAACATTTTTGAGTAAGAAAAAAGAGTTTGAAAAAAATATCAAAATGAATAGAAGTTTATGATTTTCGTTGAACGTTTTTGTTTTGTTTATCTTTGTATTGTTCTTTATCTGCTTTTGTAATTAACCTAGAAAGATTTTTGTGATTTTCAGAGAATTTAACCGCTCCCAAACTAATTTGAATCTCAAATGGAAATGAATTTTCTTTTGAATATTTTTTACAGTTTTCATTTACCGTTTCTTTTAAATTATCAAAATCATTCAAACTGTAGTTATCCATTACAAAAACAAATTTATCACCACCAAGACGCCCAATCACTTTGTCTTTTCCAATAGATTCCTGAAGAACAATTGCCATTCCTTTTATTGCCTTGTCTCCCATTTCGTGGCCAAAAGTATCGTTAATATACTTTAGTTTATCCATATCGCCAAAACAAATAATTCCTCTTTGATTATCTTCTATAGCGGAATTAATGAGTTTTTGTCCTTCTTCAATTAATCCACGTCTGTTAAAAATTCCTGTTAAAATATCAGTTTTTGATTGCTCATCCAAAAGAGCGTGGGCTTCAAGTTGTTTTGTATATTTGTAAGATTGGGAAATTACATTCGAAAATACTTTTAAATAAATAATAGCAATGATATATGATGGTGCTGTGATTTTGCTAATCATATATCCATATTGTTTATTACCATTAAAAACAGGATGAATCATATAATTTCCAGGTTCATCGTCAAAAATTCCATCTGGAAGAAGACTGATTCGTGGGTTAAAAAACAAATCCATATCAGGAACAAATTTTTCTTCATGTTGATTATAATAAACAGTCAATTTTGCTCTATAAGGCTTATCAAATTGATTTGGGTTTGTATATAAAACAGGATCTTCATACATACAAACTGCAAGAGCAGAAATAGCTTTTTTGGGAATGATATAACTAAATTTTTCAAAGAGATTTTTTAATGTCATTTCAGATTGAATAGAATCCATCAAAAAGTAAATATCATTTTGAAATTGCATATTTTCAAGATGTGAAACAATTGTTGTATTTACTGATTGTTCCGAATACTTATTAATAAAATATCTAGTATCATTTTTTCTTCCAGAGCCACACCCACAAGATTTTCTGTAAATTACTTTTGTAGAAATATCTGTGGAAAGAGAATTTTTTCCCCGTTACAACAATCCAAAACTAACTTAGCAACTTGTTGTCCCTGTCTATAAATTTGTTGATTGATTGTAGATAATGATATATCAGCAGTTTCTGCTTGAAGAATGTCATCGTATCCAAAAATAGAAATATCATCTGGAATTTTTACACCTATAGAAGTTAAAAAATCCAAACAGCCAAAAGCCATCATATCGTTAGCTGCAAGAATGGCATCAAAAGTAACATCTTCTTTTGACTTTATACGTTTCGCCATATCTTTCATTATTGAGTTGTATGTAAAAACTCCATGAAAAACAATATTTTCATCAAAAGGCAAGTTAAATTTTTTTAATGCTTTTTTATACGCTTCAAAACGTTCATTCGCTTCTATGGAGCCAGTTAAATGAGCAGATGCAAAGGCAATTCTTTTTCTATTATGTTTTTTTACTAAATGCTCAACAATTTCAAAATAGGAATTTTCACAATTAAGTTGAGTATAATAGCAATTATCCAATTCTAATGGAATTGATACAGAAAATACAGGCTTCTTTGTAAATGGTTGCAATCTTTTAGTTAATTCATCAGAAGTCATGTATGAACAAAAAATAGCAGAAAGTATAATGTAAGCGTCAATATTGTCATTATCTAAAAGGCTCATGTTAGACCAATATTGATAATCAAAATCAGTGTCTTTGTGTACTGGTAATTTCACTTGAGAAATAATAAGGTTTACATCTTTACCACGATAAAAATCTGAAATACTTGTAATTATTTCTTGTGTGTAATCGGCAGTTAATTCATTTACAACGAGTGCTATGTTTTTAGTCATAATGTACAAAACCAGTATTTACATTTTATTACAATAATCAAAAAATAAAAGTTAAA
>JAGARY010000351.1 GCA_017622055.1 Treponema sp.
AAAGTATATTAAAACTCAGGAAGCAACTGATGATTTTACTATCAAGCTTAATTCATTTGTTGAAAAAGCTAAACAAAATCAAGAGTTACGGAGTTATTACTTAAGTATGAATATTCACGATTCAGATATTAGACGTGTCGCACTTGCAGAAGGTGCTGAACAAAAAGCCATTGAAACTACGAAAAAACTAATTTCCATGGGGCTTTCTTTAGCTCAAGTTGCAGAAGGAACAGGTCTTCCTTTAGAAAAAGTGCAGGAACTTGCAAACAGCCAACAAGGATAAAACTATCATTCTCGCTGACCATACTTTGAGGTCATCCTCGTGCGGGACACGAGGATCTAAAAACATTTTCCACTCTGAATAACTTACTAATAATTTTTCAAAAAAAAATTGCCACGCGGATTTGTTCGCAACTAACGTTGCTCACTTTCAGATAGAGCATACTCTATAGGTTCAATTAAGGCAGGGGTTGCTCAAAGTTTTGCCCCGCCCGTTTTAATGTTTTAGTAAACTTTGAATAGGTAGAGTCAAGGCAGGCTAACGCTTAAAGCCTTGACTTCGCCGTTTTTAAGGTTTGTAATAAACCCTAAATAACCCCCAGCAACCCACTCTGTCAGGAATGGATTGTTGGGGGCAAATTATTCTGTGGCTAACGATTTTTCAACCAACTACTATTCACCGCGGAGGAAGTCGACGGCAAGCATAGATGAGTTGATTCCTACAGCAAGTTTGTTTGTTTTTCCTTCTAAGTCTAGTGCTTCTGAAACAATACTCATCTTATACTGACTGTTTGCTGCATATTCTGCAGGATCTGTTTCTGAATCCCAAATACAGTTTGTAGAATCTGTCATATATGCAACCTTCACTGCATAAGTAGTATCAAGTTTTGAACCATCCATATATGTAACAACAGGTTCTGCAGCTAAACCTGACTTGCTTGGATTAGCAAGTTTAATATCTGTCCATCTACCAACAGAACTTGTTGCGTCAACTTTTTTCCAACCACCTGTAGGAGACTCTGAAATTGATGCAAAATATCCATAGTAAAGAACACCACTAATTGCATCTTGACACACAACATGGAGACCTCCACTAGCATCCATTTCCATACTTACATAACGACCAAAATCTCTAACGCCAGTTGGATTAGTTACTGTTGTATAATCCCATTCTTTATTTTCACCAGTTTTTGTTCCATCAGGAGCTGTTGTTGTTCCTTTTGCAAATTTTAAATTTCCTCTACTTGTACCTGTACTTTCATAATATACAATGATAGGTAAAGGTCCATTGTCTGAATTAATAACTTTTATATCAGACCATTGGCCAACATCTGTAGTATCATCATCAGGATGAGTAACTATATTATTATTTATTACTGCAGCAGAATCTTTTCCATCTACAACAAATTTATTAAGTGCAGAATCGACCTCACATGTGTATCGAGAAATTAAATCAAGATTATTACCATCTATTGTAGGTCTTAGCTCTATTTTTCCATACTTAAGACATTTTGTAGCCGCATCATAATATGATATATATACATGGAACGAATTCGCTGATTTTGTTGAGTCTGATGATGTGCCATAAATACCTGCAATCTTTATATTTTGGAATTGATTTTTCATTTTATCTTCATTAATTAATTCAACAGAAGATTTTTGAGATGAAGCCCCAAGTTGCTGTACTACTTGACCATCTCTTAATAAAAGTAACCCAGGTCCAAAAGTCCCACTATTAACAATTGTGTTATCAAGGAAAGCAACAAAAGCTTGCCCTTGATCTGAACTATCATCTGGTACAGTAATAACACAAGTATCCAATTGGGCTGGAGAAGAACTCAAAGCTCCATTAGCCGATGGCATTATCGAAGCTGCACGAGATTTCCCAAGAATATTATCCCAAACCATATTATCATCAGCTCCCCAAAAAGAATAAACAGTGTTGTTATTTAATTTGTCGCTTGCATTCGTTACTTTACCATAAGCTTTTCTATCCAGATATTTGATATCATTTAAAGACACTTTTTCTATTGTTCCCATAATAGGATTTGTACTATCTGCAAACGTTGTTCCTACGTTCCAAACACTAATATATCTATCATCTGTCCAGAAGTTTGTTCCGGCAGTGTTGGCTTGTGAAAGACCTTTGTCATTTGCTTTTGCAACATAACCCGCTTCGATGTTGTATCCACCGTTTTGGTTAGAGTTATTTTTTGTTGGTTGCTCATTTACAACAACTTCTACCCAACGAGAATATAGAGGAGCAAATACTTCTATTTTTCCGTCATTAGTTATTGTTCCTGAGTAAGATACATCCTCTACAAGTCCATCAGCTGTGCTAGAATCTGCAGGTCCAGAACCATCTGCATTTGATTTATAGAAGTTAACTGTATAACTAGCACCTTTTGCAAAGTTCATTCCTTCAATAGTCATCAATTCACCAGCACGAACTGGGAATTTTCCTAAGCGAGAACGTGTTGCAGAACCTACATCTGTTGCATAAATGCTCTTAATATATGGTACAAAGTCCATAAAATATTTTGGAGTCTCTTCTCCCTTAATAGTTTGTGCTGTCTTAGATATAACATCATCTAGTTTATCATCATTTGTTATTCCTGTTGAACGATTTGATTCGGCATCTTTTGCTTCCACAAATACAACTTCATTTGTACTTATTCCGTAAGAAGACATATCTATCCGTAATCGCCATTTTATTGTATGTCCGCTTTGTGTAATTTTTGGAGTATCAAGAAGCTCAAATGATTTCCATTTTGCATTTGCTTGAGGATTTTCTATTGTCCAACTTTCACTGTCCTTACTATAAGAAGCAACTTTATAAGAACTACCACTTGGTTCAGTAATCCAAATTTCACCCAACATTGTATCATCCCTCGCTTCACCTTCAATGTAAACTTCTCCACTTACACCAGGATTATCATTTCCACTTGGAATATCAATGTGTCCAAGAGGATTTCCGTCATCATCGTATACAAATGAACTATCTTCCTTACTGTTCCAATAGAATGGAATGATGTGTGCTGTTGGTTTTTTGTCATCTTCAACATCAATTACAATTGGCATTTTGAGTAATGCATAACAACTGTTTACACCTTGAGTAGTTTCTTCTGTTTCATCCCAGAATGTTGCTGCAAGATATTTTACTCCTCTGGTTTCTGTTCCATCACTATTAGTTGTTAAACTTTCGTAATCAGTAAGATCATTTTCTTTAATTTCAAATTCTTTTGAAGCTCCTGTTTCTGTTTCATTGTTTATAGGATTTTTAACTTCTGTTTTTGTATTAGCTAACAGTCGAAAATTTTTTAGGAGTGGTGGCTCTCCATCTCCAGTAAATGTAGTAACAGTCGCTTCAGTTAATTCATCTACAATCTGGTAAGTATATGCCAATTGGTTTTTTTTAGTTGAATCATAATTTCCACCAACAAATTCTGGCACTACTAGCAAGTTATTTTTTACAACAAATTCTGCACCCGTAGGAACTGTTATATTCGCGATATTTACAGCTTCTCCCATACTATTTAATGTTGAATAATATACAAATTCTCCAAATTCTGTGCCGTTTGGTGTTGCAAGTTCTGTCTTATCATTTCTAATTGTGGCTGACTCATATTCATAACTTCCATCACCATTCAAATCTGTTGCAAGCATAACTCTTGTTAAACGAGGCGCGTTATTTTGAACACTTGCGTCGTAGTCATCAGAAACAACATTGCCTGCTTTGTCGAATGCGAATACTACAAGTTTTCCAGGACCGTCTGGAATGTAGTGTGAAGTAATTTTTGCATTACAAGTCCAAGTTCTTCCATCTGGAATGATTGATTCTTCCATTCCATCACCATCATCACCTTCAATTGTTCCATTTTCACCCATAAATTCTGCACCTGTATGATCTACAACTTGTGCATAACCAAGGAATACATTTTCATAGGTACCATCTGGAACATATGATTTTAGTGTAATAGTACTACCAGAACCAGATTTTACTGAATGCCAAGAATTACCAATTTTTACTAAACCAATAAAATTAGAATTATCAATACCCGAAATTGTAAAACTTGATTGTTTGTTGGCATCATTTGTGATTGTTATTGAAGAAACATTTTTTCCATAAATAGGATTTCCTAGTTCTTCTGTAGACAAACCAGAAGTATTTATACGTCCAACATCCTTGGTAGTTACGCTATCTTTCATTGGATTATATATACGATTTCCATTCTCTCCTTCACGAAGATAATAGAATGCTAATTTTTCAAATCCAGAATCACTATCATTATTTTCGGTTATAGTTCCACCAAGAGAAAAATATCCATTACTGTTTACAATCTTGCTGTTGGTAGTTTCATCATACAAAACCCCATTCAAAGAAATACTTTGTAATGTTGGAGCATTATTATCAAAATTTACAACATATTTTGCATTTTCAGTTGTGTTTGTTAGAGAATCTTTGTATGCAACAATTTTTAATGCAAATTTTTCACCAACTCCATCTAAGCTAGTAACAGGAATTTCTAAATCATAATTTATTCTACCGTTTGTATTATTTTCTTCAGGCCATGGAGTCAATGTTGCAAATTTTTCACCATGGACATTTGGTTTATCTGGTTCTACTTCACCATTAGAAACTCCACTTAAAGCAAGTTCATTTATTGAATTTGCCCAATAATATGAAACTTTCTTTATTCCAGCTATATCTGAAACAGTAACTTTAAACGTCTGTTCTCCACTTAAGAACATATCTTCGCTATATGTTCTGTCACCAAAAGAGGCAATACCAATTTCTGGGGCATTTACGTCAATTAAGAAGTATGATGGTGTTGACCATTTTCCCATTACACCAGAACTATCCATTGCAACTGCACGAATACCAACTTTGTATTTATTGTTACCAATGAATGTTCCTGTTAATGGTGTATTTTCTTTTGTTGTACCGTCTAATTCTGCAATTTGAAGTTCATTTGAAACGTTTATACTAATACTCCAGTTATTTGTTCCCGTTGTTTCAATTCCCCAAAAATCTTCTGTACCAAGAGCAGAGTCATCTATTGTAATTTGGATTGGATTTCCATCTTTATCTGTTACTTCTATTGCATCTATTCCTTCTGTAATTGTATATTTTTTAGTATTAGACAAAGCAGTCTTATCATCTCCATCAAAATCTCCATCATTATCCATATCAATTTGAAGCCACACTTTTCCAGTTTCCATAGATTTATTATCTGTAGCTGCACCTTGAACCGTAATCATGTCACACAAATTTGGATAATCTGTTACATCTACTTTTCCAGTTCCATACGCTTTACCCATTGGATATGTAATATTTGCAATAGGTCTGTCTCCAAATGGATTGTATTTAAAGTCGTCAAATAGATAACTTTTATTTCCCAAGTCATCTTCTGAATAAATACAAACACTCATTGTATAAATATCATCAGGATGAGGAACATAAGAATATTTTTTTACTTCATCTTCATTTGCTGGCAATTTTGCGTTTACTTTATTTTCTGAACTTTCTTTTGGTTTTCCATCCAAAACAAAACTCCAGTTATATTCAGTACCAGAATTATAAAATTTTTGAGATAATGTTGTGTCCAGAGGAAATAATGTTTTGTCCACAAGGTCTTTTAAATCCGATTCAGACTTTAAGGTATTTTCTTTAGAATAGAAATTATTATCAAAAACTACATATCTTGTAGTTTTAACAACTCCTGAACCATTATCTGTTGAATACCCTGATAAAGTAACAATACCTGTTGTTGTATCTTCTGTTGGATTAGTAAGTTTAGAAACTGGTCCACTATTATCAATTGTAATTCGTTTTGTTTTTATGTCTTCAAGACCTGCTTTGTCTTTTACAGTGAATGTTAAGTCTTTATCACCTTCTGTCCAAGATGAAACATCTATTGGATCTGTATAATACTTACCTTTATCTTCATTTAAAGTATAAGGATTTTCCATTCCATCAACAGACATTGTTACAGATTCAACACCACTTCCACCCTCTGTTACTGGAATTTCAAATACAACATACTTACGTTTTGTTCCACCTGCTAAATTTGTTGTTCCTAAATTAAATTTAGTTGGATCTTCTGCTTCATCTGCACTAACAGCTCCTTTTGCATTACTTGTTGCTGTTGTGCCATCAGAAGCAAATCCGTATGCCATAGTTCCAATTATTGGTTGGATTGTATCTTTTGTAATAGATATTGCATTTTCGTTATCTTGTTTTGTCTCATTTCCATCAAATAACAAGTATGGCTGAGAAGCATTTTCTACAGTAATTTTAGTTGAAGAAGTTTCAAATTCTCCACCAGCAGCATCTTTTACATAAAGCCAAATTGTTTTTGGTCCATCGTCTTCAAGTTCAATTTTTATTGAACTTGATGTAACTGTTTGAGTATTCCAATCTGGTCTTGTAGTTACATCTTCCCCTTCTGCTATTGCAACTTTTACTTCCTTAATTCCATCATCATCTTCAATAGAAGCATTCAAAGTTTTGGCATTAAGATATTTTTCATAAGTACCATCTTTCCAACTTAAGTTTGTAAATTTAATAATTGGACGGTCACTGTGCAAGTCGATTATAAATTTTGTAGCCTTTCCAGAAACAGATGTTTCTTCTTCTAATTCTGCAGTTCCAGAAATATTATTATTTCCCGCTTTATCATAAGCAACTGGAAGAATAAATAAGTTTCCTTTTACTGTTTCAGATGGCAAGATTTTGTTTACATCTACTTCTCCAAATTTCCAAGAAGTTACATCACTTAATGAAACACTATTTTCACCAACTACTCTTTCAAGTAAAGTTTTTGTGTCCGCTTGAACATTTGTAGCAAGTTCTTGGTATTTTTCAAATGTTGTTGGAGCAGTATCAGTTTCTGCAAATGCATAATAAAGTTTTATGCTCTTTACATCGTTTACATCATTTACTTTTCCACTGAATGTATTTAAACCATTAAGTGTAGAATTAGCAGATGGCATTTCTATTGTAACTTCAGGAGCTGTAATATCAACTCGGAAGTTTACTTTTTCTGGATTTCCTTCATTTCCAGCATTATCTTTAATTTTAATTTCTGCTGTACAATCAGAATTACTTAAACTTGTAGCAGGAATTGTTGCAAACCAACGTCCACTTTGAATAGAATTATTTACATCATTTGGTTCAAATCCTGTTTTTGGATCACTTGGTACAGACCATGTAGCATTTTCGCCTTCTGATTTTGTGTACACTTTTGCATTAATTGGATTATTATTTACATTAATTTTAATTTCTCTTACACCAGATTGTAAAATTGTATCATTTTTATCTTCAAACTCACCTGTCAATTCTACGTCTTTTGTTTTATTTGTTAAAATTGAATTTTCAAGTTTTTTCCATTCTGTTTCGCCGACAAATCTATACCAAACAATGTTACTTGTTGTATTTTCTGCTTCATCTGGAGCAACAGTAGCAAGCAATTTTGGTGCTGTCGTATCAATTTTAATATTTATCAACTGAGTATTGCCTGATTCATTTCCTGCATTATCTGTAGCATTAAAAACCAAGGTATTTGGATTATTTCCTTCTGTAAAGCCGCCAATGTTTGCTGCAAATTCTTCCTCATCTCCTTTATCTGTTGTATAAATTGAACCGTTAGACTCAACTACACCATTTGTAAGATTATAAGTTACTTGTTTTACACCACTTCCATTTTCTGTATATGTTCCAGATATTGGTAATGTTGTTTTGTTAAACCAATCATTTGCTGCAGATTTTCCGTCTATTGTAATAGGAGTACCAGTTTTGATAACAGGCGCTACTGAATCTACTTTAAACATAAATGACCAAGTAGTTGTTTGACCATATATATTCTCTGCGGTAATTGTTCTTTCTACAAGTTTGTTTTCATAAACTGTAAGATCTGTCTGTTTAGAAATTTTAAGAACATCAGAAGCAAAAGAGCACTCTGGCTTATTATTAATAGGAGTTTTTGTTTCTTCATTAATAACATCTGTATATGAAACTGAATCTTGATTTAAGAAATTATTTTCACAACATTTTACTGTAACATATGTTTCGAATGCAGCCTTAACATAATAATATTCATCAAATCTAAAGCCAGAAGAAACTCCATCGGTTTTATTTGTAAAATCTGGAGCTTTATTCTTGATTATAATAGCATTTGATTGTTGTTTATTACCAGCATTATCTTGCATTGTAATATATATTGTATTATCACCTGTTGATAATTGTGTCTTTAAGCTTTCATTTGTTGGAGTCCAAGTATATGTATAATATCCTTCTTCATCAGCTGTAGCCGATTTTATAACAGTTCCTAAGTTTGCAGAATTTCCGTTACATGTTACTGAAATACAACTATCATCAATTGAAGACTCTATATCTTTTACTTTTACAGAAATAGTTGTTTTTGAATTATCAAAACTTGGTTGAATAGGAGTTCCAAACATAGGTGGATTATCATCAATAACAATTTTTATATTTGCACTTGGATTTCTGTTAGTTTGTGAAATATTTCCTACACCATCCACAGCAGCAAAATATAAATTTAATTTATCTCCACTATTGTAACTATCAAAACTTAATGAAATTTTCCAAGAACCATCTTTTGCAATGGAACAATCTGTCCAACCTTCTTTTGCTGTACCATCATCATTAAAGATTGAATATGTATTATTATCTGTTGGTGTTAATGGTTCTGTTCCAACATAGTAATAGAATTTTGCACCAGAAGCATTGTTTTTATTTTGACCAGACCATTCATCGCTTGCAGTTCCTTCAATAACAAATTCGTTTTTAGTTGAACCATATAATTTTTGTTCTACTGTTGAATAATTGTCTTCGGTACTACTCATACCCAAGCCTGTAACAGGGGAATTCTGAATTTTTGTTATTCCAAAACGAGGTGCAACTTCATCATATGCAAAATTAATTGTATATATTGATTCTTTCCCATAAATATTTTTTGCAGAAATTGTTCTTGTTATCAATTGATCTTTATATACATCAAAATTTGAAATTGCTGGTGTTGTATATTTTCCATTAGTTCCTGTTAATGTTCCTGTTTGATTATTTGTATCATTCCATTCAACAATTCCTAATTTATTTCCTTCTTCTGCACAAGTAATATCTGCAGAAATAACAAAACTATCTTTTATGTACGTGTATTCTTTGCCCTCTATTACTCTTTTTACAGCTGTTGTTGGGATTGAGGTTTCTATATTGCTGATTTTTGGAGCAAAATTATTAATAATTATAGGATTTGCTTTTGTTGTATAACCAAAGTTATCCTTCACAGTAATTACAAATTCATTTTTACCATCATCTAAATCGGCCGGAACAATTGTATATGTAAGAGCTTTATATCCATTTTCTTCTACTTCATTTGGTGTAGAATTTGTTAATATAATCTCTTTTCCGTTTCTTGATATGCTTGTTTGTCCTACATTAAGACCTGCAACAGCATCTTTTGCCAAAACTTTAATTGTTGTACTGTCAGAACTTTGTGTTAAAACAGGAGCACCACTAATTTCTGGAGCATCTGTATCAATTGTTACTTGTAATATTGCACTTGGATTATCATTAATAATACTTATATTCCCTGCTTCATCTATAGCAGCAAAACATACATATAACTTATCTCCAGATGAAACATTACTAAATTTAATTGCTGATTCCCACGATGCAGTTAGTTTTCCATTTACTTCTTGTTTTTTGATTGTACATGTGTTCCACCCTACATTTGTTTTTTTATCTGCTTTCAGTGGACTGTACATACCGTTTGTTGATGTTGGAGCTACATTTCCTACGTAATAATAGAAATAACTTCCTAAACCTGAAGTATTACTTTCATTTGCATCTTCTGCCCAATCATCTTGAACTTTTCCTTTTACAGTAAAGTAGTCTATTAAATTACCAAATTTAGAAACGTTTTCTGTATAATCTTTTTGTTCTCCTTGAATTTCTGTAATAGTAAATCTTGGAGGAATCTTATCATAATTAAAATTAAATTCCTTTATGGACTCTTGCTTATATGAGTCTATTGCTTTATACCAATATTTATATGAAGCTTGTCCTTCTTCTATTTTGATTGTATCTGTCCATGTTTTTCCATCTTCTGCAAAGGTTGTTACTTCTATTTGATTTTGGGTACATGCTTCGTCTGTATATCTATACAATTTTGCAGAACTATCATCCATAGTTCCTTCTACAGTAACATCCCCAGCATACCATACCCCAATGCCAGAAGCTGTTTTTATTTCTAATGTTGGAGCACCATCATCCACAGCTACAAGGAATGGATCAATTGTTTTACTTGAATATCCTGTTTCATGTCCTGCACTATCTGTTACAATAAACTTTAGAAGATATACATCTTGTTCAAATGCATTTCCATCATCTTTTCTAAGTTCTTTATTTAAGTTATATGTTGTTGAACCTTTTACTTCTGCATTGATTAATTGTTTTTTGTTATTTTCATCCCATTGTGAACCTTGGCAATAATATACTTCTACTTTATCAATTCCGTCATCATCTACTATCGAACCAATTATTGAAAGATTTCCTTTTGTACTAAATACAGTAGCTTTGTTCTTTGCTGTTTCTAATTTATCTTCTGGAATGCCAAGTTTTACTTCTCCAGTTTCAGTTGTAATACTAACTGCTTTTACATCATCTTCGATTTCCTTTAAATTAGAAAATTTTATTTGAGGAGCATCAGTAGATTGATCTATATTTAAAGGAATAAATAAAGATTTGGAACTATCATTCCCTACATAGTTTCCTGCTTTATCTTTTGCTTTAAGATAAATTTTAATATCATTTCTTTTACCGTTTGTATCTTTTGTATACTGAGTTGTATCTAAATTTTGAATTTTTAAAGTAGTTTTTGGTGTTCCTAAATATTCTAACCAACTATTTTCATTTGCTGGATAATCTGTTCCAACATAATACCAAACTTGTTCTACTTGAGTATCATCACTTATTAGTTGAGTAATATTAATTATTCCATTTACTTTTTGAACAGTCACTTCATTTCCAGAAGCATCCTTTTCCACCACATCAACGTAAGGTGTGATGCTTGCTGTTTTATCAAATTCTGGAGCCTTTTTATCATTTGTAACTACAATTTCTTTACTTGAGGATTGACCATTTGAATCGGTTGCAAAAACCAGAATACTAAATGATTCTTCTTGTATTGCAGGAACAGTGAATGAATAATTATACCATTTCAATGCATCGGTTGTTTGTGTTTTATTAAGAACAATTCCTTCAGAAACTGCCAATGCAGTGGCATCATCTTTAGCTTCTGCAGATGGAACAAAAGGCCCCGAAACTATATTATTTTCTGATTCTTCACTATTTTTATATGCTTTAATATTAACAATATCAGCAGCTGTTTTTACTGTTCCTTTTACTACAAAAGAAGAACTGTTTGCTACAGATTTTGTTGCTCCTGGTTCTGTAACTTGAATAATAGGTGCAGCACTTGTAGAAACCATTTTAATTCCGTACTTGTTATCATTACGAATTCCAACCCCATTATAATCATAAGCAACTACATCAAAAAGATAATATTTTCCAATATTAAGTCCTTCAATTTTTTGAGCTTCAATTGCATCTGAAGTCCATTTATATGAAGTAGAACCGACTGTTGTAATTTGAGATGTATTATTTGCTCCAATTTCTTTTCCATCTTTGTCTTTGTGTGGAGCCAATAAAGTAACTTTTGGTTCATTTGGTAACAATTTTCCATATCTATCACATGGAAGTAGATAACTTCCTACTGTTTCTGTTTTAATTGCTTTCTTATCGCGACCAACATACAAGTTTACTGTAAGCTTGTTTTTGTTCATAAATGCATAAGTTTCAACTTCAAGATCTATTACAGTTTCGCCTTTTTCATTTACAGTTCCCACTGGTTCATAACTTTGAACATCAAAATATGGATTGTTAATTGGATTCAAAGAAAATGTTGCCTTTTCTACTTTTTTTTCATCAAGGGCTTTTTTCCATGTTGCATAAGGATCTGTTGCGGCTCTTGTTCCATTTAAAAGATTATATGCTATTGATGTTTTGAATCCATCAATTTCTGCAAAATCATTATTCATATAGAAAACAGAAGTTGAGTTTCCTCGGTCGCCTTCTACTGCTGGAACTTTTCTTGCACCATCATAAGCAACAAACCCTAATTGATACTTCTTTGTTCCAGCTTCTTGATTATTGCCATAAATTAATTTATAAAAATCGTCTTCACCCCCCCCCATGTGGCAACATCAATTTGAATTTGTGTAGAAACATTTGTAATTGTTTTTTTTGCAACTTCTACACCATTTTCGTCATAAATAATTGCATCAATAGAATCCACATCACTATCATCAGCAGCTTTTCCTTCTACAGAAAAAACTTGTCCGTATGATGTTGGATTGTCAAGAGTTGTTGAGGAAGGACTTGTTAACACAATAAGAGGTGCTGTGTTATCTATGGTAAATGTTTGTGTTGCAGTTCCTGTGTGCAAATATGTATCCATTGCAGTAACTGTTGCAACATAAGTTCCATCTACAATTCCTAATTCTTTTGGATTAATTGAACAAGACCATGTTCCTTTTGTTAATTCGTTTTCTGAGGCAGGAGTAACAACCGCTTTAAGTTCTTTGTGTTCAACTTCTGTTGTAACTTCCTTCAATGAAACTAAAACTTCGCTAACGCTTAAATCGTCTTCATAAGTTCCTTCAATTATGAAAACATCTCTTACTAAAGCATCTGCTTGTGGTGATGTTAAAGAAACTGTTGGTGGCTGAACGTCTACGGCCGCACCTAAACCAATTTGACAATTTGATAAAATAAAAATACTTACCAAACCAAAAAAAGTTAAAACAACATTTCTTAACATTTTTTTCATAGTTCACCCCTAACCACGATAATATTTAAAATTTTATAATAATTTTTTGTTTTATTTCCATTGTAAATCTCAATCTTCAAAAAAGCAAATTTTGTTAACTTTTTAACTAAAACAAAGTAAAAAATAGACTAATCAACGAAAATCGGTTAAACTAAGGAGCATGGAAGACAAACAAAATAATTTAAATAAAGTTTTATACTTAAGCATCGGCATAATTTTATTATTTCTTGCACTTTTATTTTCAATCATCGCTTTTATTCAGAAAAAAGATAGAGTTTATTTTTATGATATAAAT
>JAGARY010000352.1 GCA_017622055.1 Treponema sp.
ATTGACCTCCGGCACAGCCAACAAACTGCCTACAAATATTTATGAAATATTCTAAAACGAGATAAGAAAAAATGCAACTATCTGAATAAAATAAACTGTCTAAATCTTTATATTATAATATCTTATAAAACTATCTAAAATTATATATAAATATCTGTAAATTAGTGATAAATTACTTTCGCAATTTTCTTTACGGTTTTCTATTGAACACCGGCCGCCAGCGGCCTTACACATACTTGTATCATTTTCACGCTACAACTATAATATGCTTATGAAATTCTATGGCGAACTTTTCACTTTTATTCTTCTATTTATTACCAATTTCCGTGTTTTCTTTGTAAAGCAAGTAAAAAAAGACCCTTTGGTTTCATTGGCACCAATTTCTTTTTTTGTTTCTATTTTACAGATTGTTGCATGGGGATTTGACCTTTTTACAGCGTTGGCGTTCATAATCAGTTTTTTAGTTTTAATTTCAAACTTTCATGCCATTTTTCGCTATTCAGAAAATCTTTATATTGACCATTATTCGCCATTAATGAAATTCTGGGCAATTTTTACAACTTTACTTTCTGTTGCAGCCATCGTTTTTAATTTAATGTATTATCCAGTTGAACTAAACAACAACAAATTAAACATTCAAGAAAATCTAATTTTAAAAACAGGCTCTTTCCGAACAGGATTTGAAGACACAAAACCATTTGAATTTTCAAAAGTCTACATCACAGAATTTTCATTAAAACCAGTTGCACAAAAAGATGATAACAATTCTTCATACCTTACAAACACTTATCAACATGAAGAAATACAAAAATCAGAAGTAGACAAAGTTGTACTCTTTGTACCAGACAAACGAGGAGATACACAATATTACAAACCTTATCTTCAAGCCCTTGCAAAAGAAGGCTACATTGTATATTCCGCAGACTTTTTTTGCGACGACGGAAAATGGTTTCACAACATTGCAGATTTTAAACCATTCCGCCGCTTCTTCCTAACTTTGTCTAGCATTTTAAACAATCAAAAATTTGAATCACAAAGAGAATACTACACTTACAATATTTCACAAGAAATCAAAGCATTTACTTCTATTGTATCACAACTTTACAACGACGATTGCGAACTTTTTATTGTTACAGACGGAATGGGAAAAACTGCCCTTGCCGATTTTATGAAATCAAAACCAAAAAATGTAATTGGAACATTTGCCCTAGATTCAGTACCAGAATTTAAAACTCCAGGATATGGCTGTGTTGAACAAACAGATCCTTTTTTGGCTTACATTTTAGGAGCAAAAAAAGATACAGAATTAACAGCTCCAAAACTTTTAGCATTAAAAACAAAACATGAAATTCAAAAATCAAGCGATATTCCAAAATTACCAGAAATAAACTTGGCAAGAGACCATTTTGAGGAAAACTAAAATGACATTAATAGAACTAAACAATTATTTTAATTCTTTCTTAAAAAAAGAAGATTACGCCGCAGACATTTCCCTAAACGGAATTCAAATTCAAAATAAAGAACCAGATTCAAAACAAATTACAAAAGTTGCCTTTGCCGTAGATGCTTGCGAAACAACTGCAAAGATCGCGGCGGAACAAGGGGCCCAAGCACTTTTTGTTCACCACGGACTTTTTTGGGGCCAATGCCAAACAATCACAGGTTCATTTTATAAACGCATTGCAACTTTTATTAAAAACGATTTAGCACTAATTGGCTACCACATTCCATTAGACGCAAACAATCCATACGGAAACAACTACGGATTAGCAGCGCGACTAGAATTAACGGAGCTTGAAGATTTTGGGGCTTGGCGCGGAATGAACATTGGCGTAAAAGGCGAACTCCCAACCGAACTTACAATAAATCAAATTGCACAAAAACTTTTGCGCCCCGGAAAACTGCCTCCAGTTGTAATTCCCGCAGGAAAAGAAAAAATTAAAACTGTGGCAATTGTTTCGGGCGGTGGCAGCGACGACGTTATGGACGCAATTTCTCAAAATGTAGACTTATTTATTACCGGGGAATTTGCCCACGAACATTTTCACTTTGCAAAAGAAGCCGGCATCAACGTCATTGGCGGTGGCCACTACGAAACCGAAACCGTTGGCGTTTCCCTTGTTATGAAAAAACTCCAAGCCGACCACCCCCAAATTGAATGCATCTTCATTGACGAACCAACAGGGCTTTAAAAATTAAGAATGTAGAATTATGAATTAAGAAGGGGGAAGTCTCCCCCTCGCTCGCACTACGTTGCTCGCTACCCCTTCTAGCGGGGCACCTAAAACAAAATAAGCCATTTTATTTTTCAAAAAACACAAATCAACTTACGTCGCCCCGCAACGCCCCACCATTCCGAGCCAATCTATCTCCCACATCCTTGCAGCCACTTCACCACATCGTCATTGCGAGCCGCAGGCGAAGCAATCCATCACCCTGCTTCGCTTTCCAAGGAGGGGCTATCTAATAAATTTTAAAAATCATTGTCATCTTCGGACTTGATCCGAAGATCTTTAAATCAAATTCGTAAACTATATCAATAGAATTTCTTAATAAATAACCGAAGTTACAAAAATAACCACGGTTAATTTTTGCTAACCTTGGTTAATTCTACAAAAAGTATATTGTAATTAAATTTAAATTTTGAAAAAATATATTCAAAATTATAAAAAAGGAGATTTTTATTTATGAAAAAAATGAACTTAAAAATTGCAATGGCTTTATCTTTATTAGTCATTAGTGTTGGGTGTAAAACAGAAGTTTTGGATGTACATCAAGAAACAGAAAAATCTTGTAATTCTGAAATTGCTTGTAACATTCAAAAAATGAAAAATGAAGGATTATTCAATGATTTGTTAAACGGAAAGTCAAGAAGTGCAATATCTTCAGAAGAACAAGAAAAAATTGAATTATTCATAAATAACACAGATGAAGTATTAGCAAATTTAGCAGTTACTGAAGATGGAAGAAAAGAACTTGCCGTAATAGAAGCTTTATTCGGAGGAGGAACCACAGATGATTTTGTGCAAGCATTTAGTGAAATAAATCCAGACAAGGCAGCTGAATTTTCAAATACGATAAATGAAAACTTTACACAAAGCAATGGTACAGAAACTTCAAGAAGTATAACAAGAAACAATTCTATTTCCTTCAAATACTATAGTGATATTGAAAAAGTTGAAAGAGGTGCTTATGCTGCTAATTTTGACTGGGACACAATAGCTTGGTATTCTGGATTCTGTGCAGCTACAGTTGCAGGTTTTTATTTAGCGTCTTACGGATTTTTTCCTTGGTTACAAATTGCAGGTGTAGTCGCAGCAACGGCAGGAACAATTTCGATGTGTTACCAATTAGGTGCATGGCTTACATGCCAAGATTTTACTTCATTTATTTCAGCCCTATTTGGAAAAGATTCAGCATCTGCAACAAGAATTGCTAATGGAGAAATAGGTACCAAACTCCTATTAATACTTACAGAAACAGCGGCCACAGTAGTTGCTTCATACTTTGCACCGGCAGGGGCAACAGTTATAAATGCAGTTATAGAATATACAACATTAATAATAGACAAAATACTATCTGTACTTCCAAGAGGAGTATCGTTAATTTATGACAAAATTCTTTTAATAAAATTTTCACTTTAATGAGGAAGTTTTGTCCAATGAAACAAAAATATGTATTACTATTTTTCTTCCTAATGCTCTGTTTTCCTCTTTTTGCCCAGGAAACAAGTCAATCCGTAAAAAATATAAATACAAAATTGGATATAGATGTTAAAGTGTATTTACCAAGTATATTTGGAATAATATCAGGAAACAACCCTCTTTTGGGGTCTAGGGAAAATACAACCGATATTACTTGTGCAAATCTGTTAATTGAACCTAGATTTTCCATTGCAACTATAAAACGCATTACATTTGCTTGGACTTTAGCTTCTGGTTGTTATATGGAAACTGTTCCAAATTCCGATAAAAATGCTATGTCATTTAACCTTTCCCTAGGTGCTGGAATCTACATACATCCGTTTAATTTCGAAACATACCAATTAAATGGTTTATGCTTATTTATTTATCCGGGATATCAAATTCCTGTTTTTTACAGAGAATGCGAACCTTACATAAAATGGAAAACGGCCATTGATCTTGGATACAATTTAACACTTGCTTCTGTAATTACAGTTTACCCTTACGTAAAAGGTATTTTATATTGGACAGAAAAAGACACAAGAGTCGCCTTTGATTTTGGTTTTTCAATTGGTGTCTACATGCATCATAACTATCAGCAAATTTTAGATGAAGTAAAACTTGAAAATCTCATAAAATTATAATAAAAAAAGAGAATCTGAGCGTTTTTAGTGAATTATTTTATACAAAAGTTTATACCATAAGGAATAATTATGAAAAAATACTTAATTTTATTTCTTTTATTAATTTTTTCAACGCATTTATTTGCAGCAGAAACAACTTCTACAGAAGATGAACAAAAACTTGATGAAATAAAAACAGAAGAACCTATTTCTGTAGAAGAAAAACAGAAATCTAAAAAGAAAAAGGAAAGATATGCTCCTAAAATGGATTTTGATATGAAATTTGCATTACCTTCTGTTTTAGGTTTTGTAGCTGGTAATAACGGTATTTTTGCTTTACAAGATACGTCAGAAACTATTCCAGAAGTAATAAACCTTATGGTAGAAACACGGTTTGACACTTTTTCTGCAGGAGATTTCTTTTTTACAGGAAGTTTTGGTTTTTCAGGACATGCTAACAAAGACCCAAATATTGATAATTTTTCTTTAAATCTGTCTTTAGGATACGGATTTTATATTAATCCGTTTAGATTTTCTAATCTTTCAATGTCTGGATTTAGTTTCTTTTTATATCCTATGTATGATGTTCCAATAATCAAAAATCATTCGTATGATTATTTCAACTGGAAATTTGCTGCAGATATTGGATATAACTTTGTTTTTCTAAATGTTCTTTCATTCTACCCATACTTCAGATACATTCTTTCATGGCAAAATTCTTATTGGAAAGAAGGAATTGATTTTGGATTTTTTATAGGACTTTACATAATGGACTCAAGAATTGTGTTTTCAAAAGATCCAGAAGTATATTCTAGAAAAAATTGGAATGACTATAAGAAACTTGGTCCTTATAAATCTTTTGCAGAATTCCAAAAAGAATGACAATTTTTTTAGTCCATAGGCATTCTAAAACCTTTCATCTTTGGACTTGTAAAACTTGTCATTTCGTCCTCTGGTTCAACCAGAGAAGCTATCCGAAAATCTTTTCATCTCGGTCATTACCAGCCGCCTTTGCGCCCCATCTTCCTGCTTCGCTTTCACTCTGAATTCCGAATTCTGAATTCTGCATTTCCCTCTCCCTCTCTCACAATTCTTCATTCTTAATTCATAATTCTAAATTATCTTAATCAATTCTGGGGCTTCATAAATACTTGGCAATCTTATCACTCTGCCGTTTTTAGATTTTTCGGTTATTTGCATAGATTTTGCGTCGGCGGTGAGGGCGCGGCCATTTTTGTCGCCAATTAAAATTGCAGTTCCGCCCAGATTTTTCCAACCATCAACATATTTAATCATGTCATCAAAAAACAAAGTTGTTTCCACATCGGCACCAACTTTTTTTAATGCAGTTTGGTATGCAATTGGGTATGGTTTTCCCATAAAATCACATTCTCGAACATCTGTAATTGCTTCAAACAAATCTTCAATTCCAAGTTTTTTTAAAACGCGCATAGAATGTTCTTTTGGGGCATTTGTTAAAATTGATTTTGGATAATCTAAAGAAATCAAAAATTCTCTAAGACCAGGTTGTTCTGTTAATTCATCTGCTTCATTTTCTGGATGAACGTGAGCCAAAAATCCTTCAATATCATTCATTCCTTCGCTACGCAGCCATTCCAAAGTTGTAGAAAAATGAACAATCCTTTCTTTTCTAATTTCAATTGCCTTTTCTATAGAACAATTAAAAAAATCTG
>JAGARY010000353.1 GCA_017622055.1 Treponema sp.
CGCAAGAATTGGTGATTTGATTATAGACAAAATTGAAGAAGGAATTAAAAACAATTCCATTCAAACAGAAATTGATGTTGCCTTATTAATTGAAAGAGAATGTCGACTTCACGGTTGCCAACGCACAGGATTTGACACTTTAGCAGCTGGACCTTCAAGAAGTTTTGCAATTCACGCATTCCCAGGGTATACTTCGGCAAAATGGCCAGACGCTGGACTTTCAATTTTAGACTTTGGTGTTGTTTACAATGGTTACACAAGCGACACAACAGTTACAGTTGCAAAAGGACAACTTTCAGAAGACCAAGAAAAACAACTGGAACTTGTTCAAACTGCTTACGACGAATGTTTAAAACTTTACACAAAAGAACACACAATTGTAGAAGCTGCAAAAAAAGCAGATTCTGTTTTTGCAAAAGCAAAAATGAAAATGCCTCATTCTTTGGGACACGCAATTGGTTTAGAAATTCACGAAGCACCACGAGTTAGCACAAAAACAGACAGTTCTCTTTATTTTAAACCAGGAATGATTTTAACTTTGGAACCAGGGCTCTACGATGTAAACAACGGAGGATGCCGCTTAGAAAACGACATCCTTATTACAGAAGATGGCAACGAAGTAATTTCAAATTCAAGAATCATTAGAATTTAGTTTTTTGTTATATTCAACTTTTTTTCATTGACAATATATCTCCTTCAGATTAAAAATAAATTTAATACTTTATAAATTTATATTTTGGAGGAAATATGGATTTTGTTACTATAAATTGTAATGAAAAAGGAAAACAAATCTCCGCAGATATTTACGGCCACTTTAGTGAACATCTTGGACGTTGTATTTATGGCGGATTATGGGTTGGAAAAGACTCTAACATTCCAAACATCAACGGTTTTAGAAAAGATGTTGTAGAAGCATTTAAAGAACTTGCAATTCCAAATCTTCGTTGGCCAGGTGGATGTTTTGCAGACGAATACCATTGGCGGGATGGAATTGGACCAAAAGAAACTCGCAAAAGAATGATTAACACCCATTGGGGCGGCGTTGTAGAAGACAACAGTTTTGGAACTCACGAATTTATGGAACTTTGTGAACTTTTAAACTGTAAACCATACATTTGCGGAAATGTTGGTAGCGGAACTGTTCAAGAAATGTCGGAATGGGTTGAATATATGACATTCGGTGGGGAATCTCCAATGTCAAAATTAAGAGAAGAAAACGGACGCAAAGAACCATGGAAGCTTCCACTTTTTGGTGTTGGAAACGAAAGTTGGGGTTGTGGTGGCAATATGCGCCCTGAATACTATGCAGACTTGTATCGTCGCTACCAGACTTATGTTCGCCAATATGGACAAGACAAGATATTTAAAATTGCCTGTGGTCCAAATGCCAGCGATTACAATTGGACAGAAGTTTTGATGAAAAACGCAGCATATTGCATGGACGGTTTAAGTCTTCATTATTACTCTGTAGAACCAGATTGGAACACTCGCCCAACAGCAGCAAATTTTGATGAACACGGTTGGTACAATATGCTTGCAAAAGCAACTCACATTGACGAACTCATTACAAAACATGATGAAATAATGACAAAGTATGATCCAGAAAAAAGAGTTGCACTTGTTATTGATGAATGGGGAACTTGGCATAAAGTTGAAGATGGAACAAACCCAGGATTTTTATATCAACAAAACTGTGTTCGTGATGCTTTGGTTGCAGGAATTTCATTAAATATTTTTAATAACCACTGTGATAGAGTTAGAATTGCAAATATTGCACAAGCGGTAAATGTTCTTCAATCACCAATTTTAACAGAGGGTGATAAAATGATAAAAACACCAACTTGGTATGTTTTCCGCATGTACAAAAATCACATGGACGCAACTCACCTAAATAGTTTTGTAACTACAGAAGTTATTGGGCCAGAAGATGCAAAAATAAATGCTATCACTTCTTCTGCATCTTGCAAAGACAATAAATTTGCAATTACTCTTACAAATGCAGATAAAGATTCAAAACGAACCGTAAAAATTGATTTAAATGGATTGAAAGGAAAAATAAAATCTGCCACAGCTACAATTTTAACTGGAGAAAAAATGAACAGTATGAATACATTTGAAAATCCAGATGAAGTTATTGAAAAAGAAGTTGCTGTAAAAGTAATTTCAGATTCAGTTCTTGAAATTGACCTTCTAGCAATGTCTGTTTGTCAGATTGAAGTGGAAATATAAAAAAAATAGACTGTCTAACAAGTATTTTTCATGTCATTGTCGTCCGATGTCAAGCACGAGGACAACAATGACATTTTAAACTATTTAGACAGTCCTTTTTTTATATTCTATTCTTCTTTTTTTGTTTTTGTTCTAGTTCTTTTTGGTTTTTCTTCAGAACCTTCAGTTTTATCTTCTGATTTTTCTGAATCTGATTTAGCTTTTCTTGCTCTTGGCTTTTTTGGTTCAGTTTTTGCTTCTTCAGATTTTTCTGATTCAGATTTTTCCTGATTTTCTAAAGCCAAAACTTCTAGTTGTTTACAATGTTGTTCACCTTTTACAATATCGTAAAATTCTTTTCCTTCCATTGTTTCAACTTCTTTAAGTCTGTTAGAAATATATTCAAGCAAATCTTTGTGTTCTGATAATGTTTTTAAAACATATTCATAACGATCATTTATAATTCTTGAAATTTCTTCATCAATATATTTTTGAGTTTCTTCACTAAATTCACGAACTAAACTTGGTTCTCCACCACGATTTCCTAAAACACCTTTTCCCAAAGTGATATTTTTAAATTTATCACTCATACCGTAAACTGTAATCATTCGTTTTACAATTTCTGTAGCATTTGCAATGTCGTTTGACGCTCCTGTTGAAATATCACCTAAAATAATTTGTTCAGCAGCACGACCACCCAAAAGTGAGTCAATTTGATTTAGCATATCTGTTTTTGTTTCAAAGAATTTTTCTTCTTGTTCACGATATTGGGTAAATCCTCCAACGCCATGGCTTCTTGGCACAACAGTAATTTTGTTTACAGGTGGGAAGTCTGGAGTAAAAGCACCCATTAAAGCGTGACCAGTTTCGTGAACTGCAACTAAACGCATTTCTTTTTCGTTTTCTTTGCGAGATTTCTTTTTAAGACCAATGCTAACTTTATCTATTGCTTCGTTAAAGTCTAACATTGTAACTTTTTTGCGCCCATTTCTAACAGCAAGCAAAGCCGCTTCATTTACAACGTTAGCCAAATCTGCACCAGCAAAACCTGTTGTTCCGTGAGCAATTGATTCAAAATCAACATCTTTATCTAATTTTACGTTTCTTGCATGAATTCTTAAAATTTCTTCACGACCTTTTACATCTGGTTTTTCAACAGGAACTTGACGGTCAAAACGTCCAGGACGAAGTAAAGCTGGGTCCAAAACATCTGCACGGTTTGTTGCTGCCAAAATGATTAAACCTTTTTCGTTATCAAAACCGTCCATTTCTACAAGCAACTGATTTAATGTCTGTTCACGTTCGTCGTTGCTGCTAAATCCGTTGGCACGATTTTTTCCAAGAGCATCAATTTCGTCAATAAAAACAATACAAGGAGCTTTTTCCCGAGCTTGTTTAAACAAATCTCTAACACGGCTAGCACCAACACCAACAAACATTTCTACAAAGTCCGAACCACTAATACTAAAGAATGGAACCCCAGCTTCTCCGGCAACTGCACGGGCAAGCAAAGTTTTACCTGTTCCAGGATCACCTACAAGCAATACACCTTTTGGAATTTTTCCACCAATGTCAGTATATTTTTTTGGATTTTTAAGAAAATCTACAACTTCAACAAGTTCTTCTTTTGCTTCATCAACACCAGCAACATCATCAAAACGAGTTTTAATTTTTCCTTCTTCTACAACTTTAGCTCTTGAAGAACCAACATTAAAAATGCTGCCCATTCCACCAGAGCCTCCACCCATTTTGCGGAAGAAAATAAAATACATTAAGAAAATTAATCCAAATGGGAACAATAAATTAAGAAGCAACTGCAAAAAAACATTGTTTTGTTTTTGAACAAATTTATATTGAACACCTTTCTCATCAAGCAAATCAATAAAATTAGACATTAATACAGCGGCTGTTTTATATTCTTCACGATATTGTTTTTTTTCTGGCTGAAATAATTGGTATCCTTTTTGTTTTTCGTCAGCTACCTCAACAGGTGCTCCATAACCAATTAAATAACTATCACCAATTTCAACATAAGTAATCTGACCATTTTCAACTTTTGAACGGAATTCAGAATAATCAATTAAGTCATTTGGTTTTGACATGAAAAACAAATCAAAAACAGTAAAAATTAACAAACCAATTAAAAAGATTCCCCAAAAAGGAAATTTTTTCTTTTTATTGTCGTTGTTGTTCTTGTCATCTTTTTCAGGCTCTCTTGGACCTGCAAATTTAAAAAAGTTGTACGGATCATTTTCATCTTTTTTCTGTTTATCATCATTCAAGTTCTGATCTTCTGCCATATCTTTCCTACTTAAAAATTTATATTATACATCTATTAATATACTAATTATAAAAAGAATTGTCGATAAAATATAAAAAGTTTTATTTTTTTCTAAAGTTTTTTTTTGAAATTCCGAACATTAAGTGAGTTTCTATAGATTTTGCATAAATAATTTTATTTTGTGAGGTAATTATGGCATTTCAAAACGCATATTCGGCATATCAAAAAACTAATGTAAGCACAGCTAGCCAAGGTAGACTTGTTGTTCTTTTGTATGAAGGTGCAATTAAACAATTAACTATGGCAATGAGTTACATTGACGAAAACAATAAAATTAATCCTAGAGATATTGAAAAATATGGAATTTGTTTGCAAAAAGTTCAAGCAATCATTACAGAATTACAAGTTTCTTTAGATATGGAAAAAGGTGGCGATATTGCTAAAAATTTAATGGCACTTTACGTATTTTTTAATGAAGAATTAGTTCAAGCAAGCATTTCTAAAGATAAAGAAAAATTGCAATCTGTATGGAATATGATGAACGAACTTGCTCAATCATGGAAAACAATTGCAAATAGCACAGCAAATGCTCCTGCTGCACAAGTTGAAAATGCCTTAAATATTATTGGATAAAAGGAGAGATATTATGGAAAATCTTTCAAACGAAGAAATTGAAGAAAGAGTTGCAATCTTAAAAAGATTAAAAACTTTACTAGAACAACAAAGAAACAAATTTAGAGAATATTTGAATGTTTTAGAAAAACAGCAAAATTCTATTGATGCGGAAGATTCAGAAGCTTTAATTAAACATTCTGAATTGGAACAACAAATTGTAAAAAATATTTCAAGTTTACAAAAAGTGATTGTTCCTATGAATAAAATGTATACTGCAATTAATAACAAAAATTCAGATTCTTCTGCTGCAAATGAAAGTGATATTACTCAAATCCAATTGGAATTGTCAGCATTGCAACAAAAAGTTATTAAACAAAACGAAATTAACAGAGACTTATTAAGAGTTCACTTAGAAAAAATTAAAATGCAAATTGCAAACTTTAACAATCCTTACAAAACTTCAAAAAGTGTTTATGCACAAACTGAAAAAGTTGGCAATTTTGTAGAACTTAATGTTTAGTATAAGGTTGATCAATTGTGATTACACAAAATACATTTTGACATTTTTTTAAAACAGATGATTGAATTTCTTTGATAAGTTCGTCATCTGTTTTTTTATAGTCAAAAGGTTTTACTACATCAAAAATTAAATTTGTGTGAGTAACCCCAGGAACCATTCTAATATCATGGGCTTGCAAGGAAGGATTAATTTCTTTTAACAAATCTGCAAGCATAGATTTGTATTGTTTTAAATCTTCATTTTCTGTGTCGATTGGGTCCATGTGAATTACAACATGACAATTAAATTTTTGAGCAATTGAAACTTCCGCCACATCAACAGCATCATGAATTTCAAAAATAT
This sequence comes from Treponema sp., assembly GCA_017622055.1. Taxonomy (GTDB): domain Bacteria; phylum Spirochaetota; class Spirochaetia; order Treponematales; family Treponemataceae; genus Treponema_D. The sequence continues at coordinate 5,967 of JAGARY010000353.1, forward strand.
TCATATTTCCTGGAACTTCGGCGTGCAAACTAATCATAAGGCGACCTGGTCCGTAATCGTGAATTACTAAATCGTGCATTCCAACAATTGGTTTATGACTAAGAAGTTCTTCTTCAATTTGTTTTACAAAATCTGAATCTGGTGCCGAACCTAACAAAGGTTCAATTGTTTCTAAGGCAGAAGTAATTCCTCCGTACAAAATGAACAAAGAAACAACAAGCCCTGCAATTCCATCAATTGGTAAAGTTGTAAAATTAGCAAAAATTAACGAAATCAAAACTAAAGCAGTAGAAATACAATCAAAAAAACTGTCTGTGGCAGTGGCCTTCATAGAAACCGAATTGATTTTTTTTGAAATTGAAAGATTGTAAATCATCATGTAAAGTTTAATTCCAATTGCAAAAATCAGTATTACAATAGAAAAAGCGCTTACGCTTAATGTTTTTGGATTTAAAATTGATGAAACAGAAGATTTTAAAAGTTCAAATCCCATCAACAAAATTAACATAGAAATTATTAAGCCAGAGATATATTCAATTCGTCCGTGACCAAAAGGATGCTCTGGATCTGGCTTTTTTGAAGAAAGTTTAAATCCTAAAATTTGAATAATTGAAGAAGCGGCATCAGAAAGATTATTAAATGCATCGGCAACCATAGCCACAGAAGCAGAAATTGTTCCAAAAAGAAATTTTGCCAAAAACAAAATAATATTTAATCCAATTCCAACAGCACCACAAAGAACTCCGTATTGTTCCCTAACTTTTACGTCTTGGTAATTTGAACTGTTTTTAATAAAGATTTTTGCAAGTAATTTAATCATTTTTCCCTTCCCTTTTTTTCAAAAAGTCTAAAATTTTCTTACCGTAATTGCATCTGCCAGATTTTCGGAACGTTTTATTGTTTGAACAATCAACGGAACAATTAATGGAACAATTGCTTTTATTTTTGCCATTTTTCCAGAAACTTTTCCCAAACCTCCACGAATACTTTGAGTCTTCAAAATTGAAGTGGCTTCTTCTATGAGCAATGGAATAAATCTAAATATTATTTCTATAATTAAAATAAAATTTCTAACTGGAATTTTTACAACTTCAAGTGGTTTTAACAAAATCTGCAAACCATCAAGCAAATCATACTCTGGCGTAGAAACAAAAAATCCACAAATACAAGCTAAACATGCAAAAGTTCTGATTATTGTGGCCAAACAATAAAGTAATTTTGATGGAGTAATCATAAACCATTTCCAAGTTGTAAATCTAACTTCATTTGGCAAAGCGGGATGAAACATCAACTGAAAAATGCTAAAAAGTAATAAGAAAGGCAGAATTTTCACAAAAGAATTAATCATTCCTTTTATTGAAAAGCCACATAACAATCCATAAATCACTGTAATTCCAAACATTATGCTACAAGTAAATACATCTCTAACACAAAGAGAAACTACAAATAAAACTAAAAATAATATAATTCTAAAAACTGGATGTAATTTTGGAATAAGATGATTTGTTTTAGAATTTTTACTTCCAGAAAGATTTACAGTAACTTGGCGTAAATTTTCAATTAAGCTAGCACAAGAATAAGCAAAGGATTCTTCTTTTTCAGATTTTTTTGCTTTTGTGTTTTCAACTTTTGTTTTTTCAATTGGAATATTTTTTATGATTTGTTCCCCGTCGTAAGAATCATAAATAATTTTTCCTTGTTCAACTTTGATTTCTCTATGAGCAAAATCTGCTTCGTCCATGCGATGTGTGCTAAACAAAATTGTTTTTCCTTCACTTGCCAACTCTTCCATCATTTTCATAACTTGAGTTCTAGATTTTGAATCAAGACCTGCTGTAGGTTCATCAAAAAGCAATACATCATTATCTAAAGCAATAATTCCAGCAATTGAAAGTCTTCGTTTTTCGCCGCCAGAAAGTGCCACAGTTTGACGTTCTGAAAATTCGTCAAAAGGAATGCTTGCTTGATTCATTGATTTTTTTACAATTTCTACAAGTTCTTTTCCGCTTTTTCCAAAATTTCTAGGACCAAATGCCACATCATCACCAGCGAATTGTTCAAACAAAGCGGCTTGGGCATTTTGTTGTGCCAATGCACCTCTTACACCAGAAATAAAACCAGATTTTTGCTCTAACAATCCTGCTGCCAATTCTAGAATTGTAGATTTTCCAGCACCAGAACTACCAGTTAATGCCGTAATAGACCCTTTATATAATTCAAAAGAAATATTATCTACAGATGATTTTTCATTGTAATTAAAACAAACATCATCAAATTTTACCACAACTTCTTTTTTTGATTTATTCCATAAAGATTTATCTTTTTTTTCTAAAGGTTTTCCATTTAATCTAAAAACATTATTTTCATCAGCCAAAAAAGCACTCGATTTTCCATAAAAAAAGATTTTTCCATTTTCCATGGCAATTACGTTATCGGCTTGTTTTACAACTTCAATATCGTGAGTAATGTGGATGATTGTATTTCCATATTTTTGCCATCTTTTTACAAATTGTAAAATATCTTCCCGTGAAGTTGGATCCAACATAGAAATTGCTTCGTCCAAAATTAAAATTTCAGGATGCAATGCAATTATTCCACTTAAAGCGGCTTTTTGAGTTTGCCCTAAAGACAAGGCACTAGTTGAATCATTTGCTTTATCGAGCAAATCTACAACAGACAAAGATTCAATAGTTCTAAGCTCTATTTCGCCTTTTTTAAGTTTTAAGTTTTTTGGACCAAATGATGTATCTCTGCTAACAATTGAACTTACAATTTGATCTTTTGGAGACTGAAAAACTATTCCAATATTTTGATTTTCTTGAACTTGAATAGAACCTTCCAATGGAGTTTCAAGTCCACATAAAAGACGGGCTAATGTGCTTTTACCACTACCATTTGAACCAACAATAGCGGTATAGGCACCTTTTTCAATACAAAAAGAAACACCATCAACGGCATTTTTTTTAGCATTTTGATATTTAAATTTTAACTGTTCAACAGAAATGACGCTCATAAATATGTATTTTATTCAAAAGATACATTTACGTCTACACTTCCAGTTTTTGGTGGTTCTACAGGATTTGTATCATCAGGCACATCTGGAGTTTCTGGCACATCAGGAACTTCTGGAGTATCCGGTGATTTTGGATTATCGCCAGCAGATTCTTGTTGTTTATTTTGTTTTGAAGATTTATCAGTTGAACCTTGCCCCATAGAAACACCTTCACTTCTTGATAACACAACAACAGAGTTTGTAACTTTATCCCGTTGATTCATCACGCTAGAAGATGGTTTTGCAATTTGACCATTAGATAAAACGGTAACAAACTGCCCAGCAGCAACAACAACTGAAGATGGAGGTGCAAAATCAGCAATCTCTTGAGGCTCTGTAGTAGCAGTTGCACTTTCATATTCTGTATTATCTTCTTCATTTGATTCATTCAATATATCTTTAGCAAATGAAATATTTTTTAAATAAAATGCTGGAAAAGTTGCAACAGCTCCTTCAAAACAAGAAACTTTTCCACTATCAAAAAACATATAATCAGTTCCTCTAACAGAAGCGACAGATATTGGATTTCTAACAGTTTGAGATACACGCTTATTTGTAAGATGGGTAACTTTAGTACGAACTGCTCCTGTATTTAAAAATACATTCACAACTTCTTTTGTTTCAGTATTTGCAATTTTTTCTAGAGTAACACGTGTTAAAGGTCCTAATGCCATTACAGTTCCATTATACTGAAATCTTACTTCAGAATTAAAACCTGTACTAACAACAGAAGATTCTGGTAATTCCTGCCCAACAGTAACAGCAGACCAAGAAGATCCATTTTGAACTTCAACTTTTCCTTTTACAAAAGTAATAGTTGCAGATTCAGCAAATAATGAAATATGAAAAATTGAAAAAATAAAAAATAAACCAATTTTAACAAATCTTTTTTTCATACGTTCCATCCTAATTAATAAATATTGAAACTTTTTGTTTTTACTTTTTTATATTAGAATGCAAAAGCTGCTTTTATTACTGCATTAAATAAAACATTTTGATTTTCTGTAGCATTGATATAAAGGTTTAAATCTAAACCAATCTGCAAATCTGAAAAAACATTAAATGTCGAATTTAATTTTCCGTAATATCCTCTAACAGAGAACAATTGTCCCTGTTCATTTAAAATATCTAAATCGCATTTCACTTCAAATTTTGAATAGAAAGGACCACCATAAAATACAATAGATGCCGCTGGTAACAAACAATCTGACACAGGTAAACCTTTTATAGATTCTTTTGAAGTTGATGTTACACTTGAATAAGAATTGAAAACACCATCTTCATTTCCAGAAGCATACTGAACACCTAAATTAATATTTGCAAAAGACAAAGGAAACCACATAAAATTCAAAGAAGTATAATTCATTATATTAGTAAAATTCTGTGTTCCAAAAGTAGTTTGAACAGTATAAAATAATTTTGAATAAATTGGACCATCGAGTAATAAAGTTCCATAAAACTTATTTCCAACATCATTACCACAGTCTATTGAACCTAACACTTGGAATGACAAATTTTGATTTGCAAATAACGAAGGAAAATCAAAACTCAAAATAATAGGAACAACTGGATATTGGAGTTTATATATTTGAGCAACACTTTCATCATTGAATCCAAAAATGCCATTTACATTAAGGGAATTTAATAAACCAGTAAATCCAATATATCCTCCAATTCCAATTCTTGATAAATTAAATTTTAAATATGCCC
>JAGARY010000354.1 GCA_017622055.1 Treponema sp.
AAAGAAAATACAACTGTAAAAAAAGGAATTCCAATTGTAATGCTCATTAATAATGGAGCGGCAAGTGCTTCCGAAATTTTGGCTGGTGCATTAAAAGATTCACATCTTGCATATCTTGTTGGAGAAAAAACTTACGGAAAAGGTTCTGTTCAGCAAGTTGTTCCTTTGAGCAACACAGAAGGAATTAAAATTACAATGGCAAGATATTATTCTCCAAGTGACACAAATATCGACAAAATTGGAATTCCAGCTGATTTAGAAGTAAAAAATATTGAAATTAAACCAGAAGAAGAACAAACTTACACAGATTTATATAATTCAGGAATTTTACCAGAAATTGCAACTGAAAATCCAAATATGACAGAAAACGAAATTGCGGAAAAAGCAAAAGAACTTGCAAAAACTTACCCAATTGAAGAACGTCTTTTAAGAAGGTTGATTCGTGTGCAATTGCCTAATTCTGCATCAATTGTTTATGATTTAGATTATGATAATCAGTTGCAAGCAGCTTTGGATGTTCTAAAAACTAAAGATTTTGATTCTTTGTTAAAATCCACAAAAAGTTTAAAAGAACTTCAAGAAGAAGCTAAGCAAAAAGACGAAAACGGAAAAGTTGTGGCAACAAAATAATTATGCGTCAGTTTATTGCTCAAAAATCATTTGATAAGAACGGTCTCTTAAAACTTTTTGATAAAGATTACAAATATTTGTGTCAGGTTTTAAGAGTTCGTCAGGGCGATATGCTTGATGTTCGGCTGCCAGATGGAAATCTTCAAAAATCTACAATTGCGTTTATTGATAGTTCTGCAAGAAGCGTTACTTTGCAAATTTGTTCGCTAGCAGATTCGGGGCAAAATCAAAACGAAAAATCTGTTACACGTGGAGTTGCGGCTTCTGAAATTCAAAATGATGGGCGGGTGGAGTATACGCTTTTTCAGTTCATTCCAAAACCTCAGAAGTTTGAACAAATTGTAAAGCAAGCCACCGAATGTGGTGTAAAAAATATTTACCCAATCATTAGCGAATATACAGAAAAAAGTAGCGTGTTGGCGTTGGAAGGTTCCAAAAAAATCAGAATAGAAAAAATCATCAAAGAAGCTCGGCAGCAAAGTGGCTCTCCAATTGATACTAAAGTTTTTGAACCAATCACTTTGGAAAAGGCTTGCCAACTTTGGACTCAAAAAGAAAATGCTTTGGGAATTGTTTTATCAGAAAGAAATGAAAAATCTCAAAGTTTAGGAAAAATCTTAAATCAAAAAGAAATAAAAGAAATTTGTATTGCAGTTGGAAATGAAGGCGGAGTGAGTCCCGAAGAAATTGACCAATTGACAAAAAAAAGTCTATTTTGTGCCGTACATTTTGACGTAAATATATTAAGATGTGAAACCGCGGCTTTGTACGGAATTGCGGCTGTTCAATCATTTATGCAAGAAAAACAGTAAAACGAGGAAAACATGGCTATTGAAAGAATTTCTGTAATTGGTGTTCCAGTTGATATTTGCACACCAGATAAACTTGAAGATGAAATTTTAGAATTATTATTAAAACCTGGAACAAAACAGATTGTATTTTTAAACATTTGGGATTTGTTAAAAGCAAGAAAACGCAAAGGCGATTTTGCTGAGTGTATTAAAAGTGCAGATTTAATTCTTCCAATTTCAAAAAGCATTTTAAAAGGTGCAAAATTTTTGAAAAAAAATATTCCTTACAGATACAATCCTTTTACTGCTGTTATTCAAGTTCTTTCAATTATGGATTCTCATTACAAATCTTTGTATATGCTTGGTTCTCATCAAAAAACTTTGCAAACAGCTGAACGAAATGTTAGAAAAACATTTCCAAATCTAAAAATTGTTGGAAGATATGTTGGATATTATCCAAAAACTATAGAAAATGATATTGTGAATTCAATTTTTAAAGCTCAACCATCTTTGGTTTTGCTTGGTGATGGAGTAAAAGAAAAGAATTGTTGGGCATATCGTCGGCGAAACAGTTTTTCTTCTAGTATCTTTCTTTATTATAAAGATGTATTTGGAATTTTTGCAGACAGAGTAAACAGAGTAAGTGATAAAACTTTTGAAAAAGGAAGAGAATTTTTTACAGAATTAGCTCACAATCCATTTAAAATCTTTTTGATTTTTCCATATTTGTGGTATATACTTGTTTTAGTTTGGTACAGATTATTTAAACGCCAATAAAAAGTAGGTATTGTTGAGTCGGACAAGTGAAATCAATTCAATTTGTCTAATTTCCAACAGAAAAGATGTAGTAGAATTTTGTGAACAAGCAGTTGGTGCATTAGCAAAAGTTTTTACAGAAGAAAAAGTTTCTATTTCTCTAATTAGATTTTCTAAATTATTGATTCTTGATGTTGCTTCAATAGAAGTTGACGAGGAATTAATATCCCTTTTTATATCTAATAACAGAACACACAATGTAATTTGTTTACTTCCTTTCGATTGCGTTCAAATAAAGAAAAATCTAATATATTCAACTTTTTCAGAAATTGTTCCTCTTCCATGCTCATTTCAGATTTTAAAAGAAAAAGTAGAAAGTCTTGTTACTAAAATTGATATTTCTCATAAGATTTCGTTTCCACAAATGAATTATTTGTATGCAAAAAATCATCCTGTTTTTACAAGTTTTATTGGAAGTTCAAATGTTATGGTCCAATTAAAAAATGATATTTTGCATATTGCAAATAATAATCAGTCTGTTTTGTTATTGGGAGAAACTGGAACTGGAAAAACAACAATTGCAAAAATTATTCATGAACTTTCCCAAAGAAACGAAAACCCTTTTATTGCAGAAAGTATTCCAAATCTTCCAGAACCATTGGCAAGCTCAATTTTGTTTGGAAGTACAGAAGGTGCTTTTACAGATGCAAAAAAACGCCATGGATTATTTAAATCGGCAAATAAAGGAACTTTATTTTTAGATGAGATTGGTTTTGCGTCTCAAATGATTCAAGGATTGTTGCTAACTGTAATTGAATCTGGCATTATTAGGTCTGTGGGAAAAGATAAAGAAGAAGTTGTTGATGTTAGATTAATTTTTGCAACAAATTCAGATTTAAAAGAAATGCGTCAAAAAGGAACTTTTAGAGAAGATTTTTATCAACGTATTTCTGCTCATTGTATTCATATTCCACCTTTAAGGGATCATATTTCAGATTTGCCAGAAATAACTCAAGCACTATTAAAAGTTCATAACAAAGAACTTCACAAATATTCTCTTGAAAAACTTATGAATTACGTTTGGCCTGGCAATGTCCGAGAACTTCAAAATTGTTTAAATAGAGCTTCAACTTTTTGTAAAGGTTCAATTATTACGCCAGAATACATTATTTTGGAAAAATAAAAATCTAATGTTTTTTATGTACAATAAATTTTGCTTTTGAACTTTTTCCTTGTTTTGGTAATGCTTTGATTTTAGATTTTTCGTGGATTACAAAAGGCAAAAGAACTTTTTCTCGAGTAACAAGCAAATCCCGTCCTTTATCTGTTAATTCAAGCACGTTATATTCACCAACCCGCTGAATGTATTCTTTCTCCAAAAGCAAATCTACCAAATCGTGCCAATCATCCTTTGTAAGTTCATGACCAATAGAAAAAGTAGAAATCATATTGTGGCCATTTTCCAAAATGCGTTTATTGTGGGAACCTAAAAGAACATCAATTACATAGGCAGCTCCAAATCTGCTTTTTGTTCGCAAAATGCAGCACAAAAACTTTTGAATTGGAATAGTCATATCTGTAAGAGGTTTTGCTTCCCTTAAATTAGAACAGATATCACAACACCAACTTCCGTCCGATTCTCCTGTTGTTGCCTCATATTTTTCACCAAAATAATTCAACAAAGCTTTTCGTCTGCAAGTATTTCCCGAAGCAAAATTTACCATGCTTTTTAATTTCATTTCTGCTTTTGTAGGATCCGCCATATCTGTAAAAAAGTAGCGGATTTTATGAACATCTGCATAAGTGTACAAAAGCAAAGCCCAAGCTGGTTGCCCATCTCGTCCAGCTCGCCCAATTTCTTGATAATATTCTTCAATAGATTTTGGCAAGTCAAAATTAATTACAAAACGAACATTTGGCTTATCAATTCCCATGCCAAAAGCCACAGTTGCAATAATAATTTTTATCTTATCTTCAATAAAAAGTTGCTGGTGCTCCCCGCGCACATCGTCAGGAAGCCCAGCGTGATAATTTAAAACAGAGTAACCTTTTTTCTTTAGTGAAACAAACAATTCATCAACTTGTCTTCTTGAAGTACAATAAATAATCCCACTTTCGTCTTTATGATTTTTCAAAAAATCAATAACTTGCGATTCTCCACTTTTCTTAGGTTGAACTTCTAAAAAAATATTTTTCCTGTCAAAACTTGTTGTAAAAATTTCAGGCTTTTTCAAACCAAGATTTTTGATAATATCCTTTTTTACCTGTTCAGTGGCTGTTGCTGTCAGAGCAATCATCGTAGCCTTTGGAAAAAGTTTTCTAACAGAAAAAATTTCCATATAATCAGGTCTAAAATCATGCC
>JAGARY010000355.1 GCA_017622055.1 Treponema sp.
CTTTTGTATGATAAGCGGTTTTTACAAAAGGATAAAATATATTGAAGTTCTAAGAACTAGTAAGATTCGTTATCAGGAATAATATATACCAAATTATTTGAATTAACTGCCTTAATTTTAGCTCGTCCAGTTTCTAGACTAACAGTATTTTTATTGATAAGTGTAGCGTTTATTGCTTTCTGTTTTATATAATTACATGCTACATCATAACTTGGTTCGCTTACACCTGTTTCAATATCCCACCATAAGAATTTCGAATAGTTTCTTTTTGATACAGAGTCATAGTAATTTAACCCAGCCTTGTTGTTGTGTAAATCCATTTCACTAGCTAGTCCATCATACTTTTCTCCTTGTTCGTGAGCTGTTGCAAAATCGCGAGCCCAAGCCATTTTTTCTCCTTTCAATCCCCATCCTTCTTTAGCCATTACTATATTCCATATTGCATGTCTAAACGCATCTGATTTATCATCGGTATGCTCGCTATATTTCATGTATTGAGCAGTAAGTCTATAAGCAGTTTCTTTCTGTGTTTTTATTGTTATAGCACTAAAAGGATGTTTTAAGCATGCTGCTACTTCACCTAAAGTAATCTTCTCACCACGAATATCGTAAGTATTATCATAAATACTTCTCTGAACTAAAATATCTGGATTTGACATTGCAACAATACTATTAATGGCTAGTGATGAAATTTCACTTTGATAAATCAAAGTAATTGTCGACAAGTTTTCCAAAATTTCCTGTTTTGAAAGTTGAGGAAAATCGAACTGAATTTTTTCAATATCTATCTCTGAAGGAGTTACTAATTCGGGGATATCAACTTTTGAACATATATCTGACAGAAGTTCTGTTAGTTGTTCCTGCTGTAAGATAATTTCATCATCTACAATAACTCTACCTATCTTTCTTTCTAATTTCTCACTTAATAGTGCAGAATATCCATCAACTGTTAATCCAATGTGATGGAGTTGAACTCCACTTGTTAAATTAACCTGTGTCGAATCTAAAAATTCAACAACATTTTTTTCATAAATCTCATTAGGAACTTTTGTATTTGTTTCTGATGAAGTAACAATATTATTACATCCCCATAAAACGAAACTTGACATTACTAATGAATAAAAAACTTTTTTTTGCATTTTTTTTCTCCGTTAATTAAATTTGATATTTTCTTATACCAAAAAGATAAATGTTATGCAATATTTATTTGACAAAATGTTAAAAAATGTCTAATTAATGTGCTTATTTATTTGAAATACTTTTTATGTAATATAAATATGTTTAATTCAATATGAAAAATAAGGTGAAAATTAATTTCTCATAACACAAATTGTAAAACTGTGTTTTTATTAAGTTGTTTTCCCATAACATAAGTGTTTTATTGGATTGAATAAATCCTTATTTTTAAATATAATTTTGACATTATATTAAAATTTGTAAAATGGGAGAAAAATTCCGTTTTTCTTTTGGAGGATATATGACAATTTCAGAAATGCTTAGTCAAAGTGGATTATTGACTTTGCTTGGAATGTGTGTTGTATTCGGTTTTATTATCATATTAATTGGATGTATGAAGTTATTGCAAGTAACTGTTCGTGCATTGAAACTTGATAAAGAAGAAACATCTAATGCAACAGCTAATAGTAGTCCTGCAGCTACTCAAGCTACATCAAGTCAGGACTTAAATGTAATTGCAGCAATTGCAGCCGCAGTTCATGATAAAGAATTAAAATCATAAAAAGGGGATATATAAAAATGGCAAAAGTTGGAATTTCAGAACTTGCAATCCGTGACGCTCACCAGAGTCTTCACGCTACTCGTATGACAACTGCAGATATGCTTCCTGCATGTCCTATGATTGATAAAATTGGTTACAAATTTGTAGAAGGTTGGGGTGGAGCAACTTATGACTCATGTATCCGCTTCTTAAACGAAGATCCATGGGATCGTCTTCGTAAACTTCACGCAGCAATGCCAAATTCAAAAATTATGATGTTGCTTCGTGCTCAAAACTTACTTGGATATCGTCACTATGCAGATGATGTTGTAGAAAAATTCGTAGAAACAGCTGCAAAAAACGGTATTGACTGTTTCCGTATTTTTGACGCTTGTAACGACCCAAGAAATATGGAATGTGCTACAAAAGCTGCTAAAAAAACAGGAAAACACGTTCAAATGGCAATTTCTTATGCAGTAACACCATTCCACACAGTAGATAAATATGCAGAACTTGCAAAAACTTATGCAGAATTCGGTGCAGATTCAATCTGTATTAAAGATATGTCTGGTCTTTTAAAACCATTTGATGCTTATGATTTAGTAAAAGCAATCAAAGCAAAAGTAGATTTACCAGTAGAAATTCACACACACTCAACAACAGGTCTTTCTGTTGCAACATTGTTAAAAGGTGCAGAAGCTGGTGCTGACTGGCTTGATACAGCAATTTCTTCTATGTCTATGGGTACATCTCACTCACCAACAGAAACAATTGTAGAAATGCTCAAAGGTACAGACATGGATACAGGTCTTGATACAGCAGCATTGCTTGAAGTTGCAGCATATTTCCGCGAAGTTCGTAAACACTATTCATCACTTGAATCTTCATTCTTAGGTGCAGATACACGTATTCTCCTTTCACAAGTTCCAGGTGGAATGCTTTCTAATCTTGAAAGCCAACTTAAACAACTTGGTGCAGGAGACAAAATGGACGAAGTTCTTGCAGAATTGCCAAAAGTTCACAAAGATGCAGGTTATGTCCCATTAGTAACACCAACATCACAAATTGTTGGTACACAAGCTGTATTTAACGTAGTTCAAGGTCGTTATAACATGATGACTCAAGACTTTAGAAACCTTTTAGTAGGAAAATTCGGTGCTTTGCCAACAGATGCAAATCCAGAATTAGTAAAAAAAGCTCTTGAACAAAACAAAATGGATCAAGTTGTTACTTGCCGCCCTGCTGACCTTATTGAACCAGAATGGGACAAAATGGTTGCAGAATCAAAAGCTAACGGTGGAGACGGTTCAGACGAAGATGCATTAACTTATGCAATGTTCCCTAACGTAGCTCCAAAATTCTTTGCAGAAAGAGCAAAAGGTCCAGTTGATGCTGCAAGCACATTTGCTAAAAAAGAAACTCCAGCTGCTGCTGCAAAAGAAAACAAAGGTGGTTCATATACAATCAATGTAAATGGAACAGCTTACAATGTTACAACAGGTCCTGCTGGGGATAACATGAGCGTAAACGTAAACGGAACAGCTTATAATGTAACATTCGGTGCTGCAGGTGCTGCTCCTGTAGTAAACGCTGCACCTGTTGCTGCTCCAGCTGCTACAACAACAGTTGTAACTGGTGGAACAGATATTAAAGCTCCTGTTGCTGGAACATTATTACGCCACGCAGTTTCTGAAGGTGCAAATGTTAAAAAAGGTGATACAGTAATCATCGTTGAATCTATGAAAATGGAACTTGAAGTAAAAGCTCCTGCAGATGGAAAAATTTCATTTACAGTTCAACCAGGAACACAAATCACAGCAGATCAAGTAATTGCTTCTTTAGGCGGAACTGTTGTAGTTCAACAAGCAGCTCCAGTTGCAGCACCTGCTACTCCTGCTGCAAGTGCTGCCCCAGCTGCTGCTCCAGTAGTATCAGGTGGAACAGATGTAAAAGCTCCTGTTGCTGGAACTTTGCTTAAACATGTTGTAGCTAACGGTGCATCTGTTAAAAAAGGTGATACAGTAATTATGGTAGAATCAATGAAAATGGAACTTGAAGTAAAAGCTCCTGCTGATGGAACAATCAACTTTACAGTTCAACCAGGTTCTCAAATTGCTGCAGACCAAGTAATTGCTACAATTGGTGGTTCTGTTGCACAATCAGCTCCAGTTGCCGCTCCTGTTGCTCCTGCACAACCTGCAGCTCCAGTTCAAGCTGCTCCTGCAGCCTCTGTAGGTGGAACACCTGTAAAAGCTCCTGTTGCTGGAACTTTATTAAAATATGTTGTTTCAGAAGGTGCATCTGTAAACGCAGATACAACAATCATTATGATTGAATCAATGAAAATGGAACTTGAAGTAAAAGCTGGTAAAGCTGGTAAAGTTCATTTTGTTGCTCAACCAGGAAGTCAAATCTCTCAAGATATGACATTGGCTGAAATTCAATAATATAAAGTTTTAGAATTAGGAAATTATTATGAATGATTTATTAAAAAAATCTAATGATAAAATTAAAGCATTAAAAATTTGTGCAATTATGTGTTTAATTGCCACTGTGCTTTCTTTGGCTGGATGTGGAGCTACAAAAAATAATTCTTCATCATCAGCAAAAGGTGCTGGTAGTATTGTAATTAAAGGTTCTGAAGGAATTAAACCAATTTCTGTTTCTAGTTTCTTTACTAATGTTGCAAAGAATACTGGTATTTACAAGATGATTCACAATCCTACTCCAGCAGAAATTGCAGAAGAAGAAGCTGTAAAACACAGAATTGAAGAAGAAAAAGAAAAACAAGCTTTGCAAGCTGCAGAAGATTTAAGAAATAATCCAATTCCTGGTTGGCAACGCTTAATTATGCTTGCAATTGGTTTCTTAATTGTATACCTTGGTGCAGCAAAAGGTTTTGAACCATTACTTTTAATTCCAATTGGATTTGGTACAATTCTTGTAAATATTCCTGGTGCTGGAATGGGAAGTGCTCCAGACGGAATGCTTCACATTATTTATAGTGCAGGTGTTGGAAACGAATTTTTCCCAATGCTCATCTTTATGGGAATTGGTGCAATGACAGACTTTGGTCCATTAATTGCTAATCCAAAAACAGCTTTACTTGGTGGAGCTGCTCAATTAGGTGTATTTGCTACATTGTTTGGTGTTGCTTTAATGAACTATATTCCTGGAATTGACTACAACTTAAAACAAGCTTGTGCAATTGCTATTATTGGTGGTGCAGATGGTCCTACATCAATTTATGTATCTGGAAAATTAGCTCCAGAATTAATGGCTGTAATTGCTGTTGCAGCATATTCTTATATGGCTTTAGTTCCAATGATTCAGCCACCAATTATGAAGTTGCTTACTTCTAAAAAAGAACGCTGTATCAAAATGAAACAACTTCGTGTTGTATCAAAAACAGAAAAGATTTTGTTCCCATTACTTCTTTTAGTTGTAACAATTTTATTGTTGCCTCCTGCTGCTCCATTAATTGGTATGCTTGCATTTGGTAACTTTATTAAAGAAATTGGTTGTGTTCAACGTCTTTCAAAAACTGTAGAAAACGAAATGATGAACATTGTTTCAATTTTGCTTTCTTTAGGTGTTGGTTCTCAAATGACTCCAGAAAAAATCATGAATTTCAATTCAATCGGAATTATTATTCTTGGTTTACTTGCATTTACAATTGCTACAACTGGTGGATTGCTCATGGCAAAATTGATGAACCTTTTCTTAAAAGAAAAAATCAACCCACTTATTGGTTCAGCTGGCGTTTCTGCTGTTCCAATGGCAGCTCGTGTTGCAAACAAAGTTGGTATGGAAGAAGATCCTTCTAACTTCTTGTTAATGCATGCTATGGGACCAAACGTTTCTGGTGTAATTGGTACAGCTATTGCAGCCGGTGTATTTATTTCTACTTATGGTATGTAATTCTTACAATCAATAAATACGTCCGGTCAAGGCACGCTTTGCTCAAGGCCTTGACTCGGCCGTTTTTAGGGTTTGTATAAAACCCTAAATAAACAAAAAAAAGGCACAGATTTTCAAAAATCTGTGCCTTTTTTTTTGTATAAAAATATAATATTGCTATTGACACAATACTATATAACATATAA
>JAGARY010000356.1 GCA_017622055.1 Treponema sp.
ATTAATTCATAGCGATAGTAAATCTCATTTGCAAGAAATTCTACATAAAATTCTGCAGGATCTTCATTATGAAAAAAAGACGCAAACATAATAGGTTTATCTGCTCTATCTGAAAAACTATATGTTACAAAATCATAAAGAAATGAATATATTTTAAGTGCATTTGTCTTACCAGATGCGTTTGCACCTTTAAAACACATAGCAGTAGAAGCAGGAAGCCCCATTGAAACATCCAAAGGAACACTATCTCCAAGAGACAAATCAACTTGCATCCAATCTTTAAAACACCAACAGTTTTTTCCACCATATCCTAAAAGCATAGTTACCTCTATTAAAAAGATAATATAACTCAAATATTTTGTCAAGTTTTGACAAAATATTTGAGTTAAGAAAGAAAAATGGATATTTAGAGAGTAGGAGATTTATAACTATCCAAAATACTCCTGTATTAATGATTTATACAAAGCCTCTGCTTTTTCTAAGAATTTCTACACGGTAAATTTCAATTTGTCGACTTATTGGACGAAAGGAGCAATGTTGCAGAATTCACTTATAGTGAATAGTAAAAAACGGGGAAAAGCCCAAGCATCAGCCTTTCCCCAAACTCCAAATAAACTTATTTTTCTGTTTTGTTATATTTTACTGCCATTATAATAGAATAAACTAGCATAAAAATTACTGCAAAGACTGTGGCTGCAATGAAAGCAACTTTTCCGATTGGTGTGAAGCAGGTTATCAAAATGAACAAACCTAGCAAAACAAGAACAAAGCCAGAAACACGGTGAACTTTTCTCCAAACTTCTGGATTGTTCATTGTCCAAGGTGCTCGAACGCCAATAATGTGATTTGGTTCAGTTTTTGGAAGATAATTTCCAATAATCATAAAAAGTATTCCAAGTATAATTGCCACAAATTGGAATGTTTCAATTTTTATCCCGATTGGCTTTAGAAGCATAAAAATCCCCACAGGACAAGCTAAAATTGGAATAATCCAATAAGTAACATTTACAACTTTTTGATTGTATTCTTTTTTTGAAAAAGTGATAATAAGGTGCATTACCAAATTTATGATAAACATGAAAATCGGCAATGTAATAATTCCCCAAAGTTTTGGAAGACTCCAAGTGGCTTCGTCATTGTATCCGTATTGTTGTGGAATTGATTCTGGCAATTTGTCCCAAAGGATAAATCCTACAGCAATTGGAACAAGGCAAAGTAAGCTTGTAATAAAAAAAGTTAAGTTAAAAATTGATTTTTTCTCTGACATAAAAATTCTCCTATCAATAAAGTTTTATAAAAGTGATAATAAAATGCTTATTTTTTGAATTGGCTAAACCAAAGCATCAATTCTTCAAAAACACTTGCATTTAACTCGTAAAAAATAAAGTTTTTTTGTCTCGATTCCCGAACTAAATCGGCCTTTTTCAAAATCGAAAGATGATAAGAAATTGTAGCGTTTGTCATATCAAACTTGGCTGCAATATCCCCGGCTGAAAGTTGCCCAGATTTTAGCAATTCCAGAATCTCCCGACGAGCAGGGTCTGACAATGCTTTGAAAGTATCAGCAAATGCCATAATTTTATGAAAGCCTCCTTTGTTTTAGTATTTAGATAATTTTCTAATTAGAAGTTTTTCTAAATACTTTATACAACATGATAAAAAACTTGTCAAGAACTATTTAGAAAAAAATCGAAATAGGTTTGGTGGTTTTGGGAAAAAGGGTTGAACGTGGTGTTTTTTACTACCTGTTTTTTATACTTCCAAATCTTTTATATTTACAACTTTCACATTAATTGGTTTTTCAGATGTAGATACTTCCATGTTATAATTTGCAGGAGTGTTACAAGCAATGTAAAAAGATAAGGGTTCCAGTTCTGAAGGAATTTTCCCTTGTTGAAGAAATCTGTCATAAATTTTTTTTATGCATTGGGCTGCATCAGATTTTGGATTTACAGAATTTTTTACTTCTATCATTTTACATCCATTGCCAAGGACAAAAAAATCTACTTTAGTTTGACTTACATCTCTGTAATAATAAATTTGTTTTTTATTATTGTTTAGTTTATTCTTTTTTCTAAGTTCTGCAAAAACAACTGTTTCAATAATGTTTCCAATAAAAGGGGATGATTTTAAGTTTTCTTCTTCAATGCCCAAAAGCCAGCACAAAAGCCCTGTATCATTAAAGTAAATTTTTGGTGTTTTTACAATTCGTTTTCCATAATTACCAAAGTAAGGTTGTAACAATGTAATTTGACCAGAAGTTTCTGAAACACTAACCCAAGATGCAACTGTTTTTGAACTAATTCCAAGATTGTTTGCAATATCAGTCATATCAAGTTGATTTGCATTTCTTATTGCAAGTAAACGAATGAATTGTTCAAAAGTTCGTAGATTTGAAACATTTACAAGTTGACGAACATCACGCTCCAAATAAGTTGCAAGATAACTTGAAAAAAACATATCCAAAGGTAGGTTAGGTTCACGTGTAAGTTCTGGAAATCCACCTCGAATAATAAACTTTTCAAAACTAGCTGTTTTATCATCTGTATGATAATTTTTGAACTCGTCCCAAGAAAGTCCTTCTAGTTCTAGAATTGCAGTTCTTCCAGTTAAACTTTCGGAAAGATTCTTCATTAATTCAAATTTTTGACTTCCTGTTAAAACAAGTTGTCCCATTTCGTGTCGATTTTGATCTAATTTATCTTTTAAGTATCTAAATAGTTTTGGTGCATATTGCACTTCATCAATTATTAAAGGTGTTTTGTATTTTTCAAAAAAAGCATCAGGAGTTTCTTCAGCCATTGAGGCTATACTTGGCAAATCCAAAGAAATGTAATTGTAATTTGGTAACATTGATTTTAACAACGTTGTTTTTCCAGTTTGTCTCGCTCCTGTTAATGTTACGCAAGGAAAAAATTGAAGTGCGGTTTTAATTATGTTTTCAAAATTTCTATAAATCATACTTCAAATATTATGGAATTCAATTTCAAATTTGTCAAGGTAACTATATATAAAGAATAACACTTTTCCATTAACAAATTTAGTTACTTGCTTTGTATAAAAAGTTTAGTTATCATAAAAATTATGACTGCACAAATCAATAAAAAATTTTGTTTTAAGATTTCTCTTGTTTATTATGCTAGCATTTTGTTTGCCAATTTGATGATTATGTTTATTCCAATGGCAACTGTAACGTTTCCAACAGTAAAAGAAGAAAGTATGGTAAAATGGATAGCTTTTACAGACGAAAATCAATGGTTAATAAATTTTATTACAGTTTTGTGTTTTGTGATTCCTTCGGCAATTTGTTTAAAAGATTGTTTTTCTATTTTGTTTGCAAAAAAAGATGATGAAATTGCTAAAAAAATTATTAATTTGCCTTTAAGATTTTCTTTTCTTGGAGCGTTTGGCTGGATTTTAACTTTTTTTGCAGAATTGATTGTACTTTTTTATGCAAAACATGTTCTTTCTATTAAAGTATTTTATATTATTGTAAATTCTCTTTTGTTTTTGGCACTTGAAGGAATTTTTAGTTTTATTGTTTCGTATTTGGTTTTGGCAACTGTAAATAGAGCAACTGTTTTACCAAAACTTTTTCCAAAGGGCGAAGTAACAAAAATCCCTGGGGTAAAAAATCTTTCTTTAACTTTGATGTTTGTTGTTTTGTACGTTTCCATTTGTTTTTTTCCAATTGCATATTTATTAACAGCTTATATTTCGGAGCATTTGAATTACGGAATAAAAATTACTTCTGACACTATTGTAATGAGTTTTGTTTTGCTTTTTAGTGGATTAGCACTAACTGTGGTTTTTATGAAACTTTTTACAATTCCTTTGAAAAAACTGACAATTCAAACTAAAGAAATTAAAAAAGGAAATTATGATTACAGAGTAAACATTTCTTCTAATGATGAAATGGGCGTTTTGAGCGACGCTTTTAATGATATGACGGAATCTATCAAAGAAAAAGAATTTATGCGTTCTACTTTTGGAAAAATTGTTGATCCAAATGTGCGAGATTATCTTTTAAAAGGGAACGTGGCTCTAGGTGGCGAAACTAGAAATGTTACAATTATGTTTTGTGATATTAGAAATTTTACCGCAATGTCTGAATCTATGAGCCCAGAAAAAGTTGTTTCTTTGTTGAATAAATATTTTACCGAAATGGAAAAGTGCATTTCTAAAAATCACGGAATTATTAACAAATATATTGGGGACGCTGTAATGGGAATTTTTGGCGCTCCTGTAAAATCAGAAAATCATGCTTTGGATGCATTTAACGCGGCTATGGAAATGAGAGTGGCACTTGCTGCTTTGAACAAAAATTTGGAAGGAAGTGATTTTCCTCAAATTGCATTTGGAATTGGCTTACATTCTGGTGATGTTTTGGCCGGTAACATTGGGGCAGAAAATCGCATTGAATACACAGTAATTGGGGACACTGTGAATACTGCCAGCCGCATAGAAAGCCTTTGTAAATCTTACCAAAAAGATTTGCTTATTTCGGAAAGCACCTGCCAGTTGATTTTGGAGAATTCTACGGGGCAAAATGATTTTGTGTTTGTTGACGAAGCGGACATTCGCGGTAAAACCGAAAAAGTGAAGTTGTTTACGAAGGATTTTTAATTTGTTAAAAGTTTAATCTGAATGTTGAGGTTTTAGATTCAAACAGTTGTGGAATATTAGAAAAATTATAAAATCCAAAATCCTTATAGGATTCATAAGTTTCTCCGCTATAAATCACAGTTCCTTTTGTGGAGTCGGAAGCAATATCTTCATTGTATTTTGCAGAAAAGTTTTTCATATTTCTACAAAATTCATCATTCAAAGATTTTCCGCTTTTTATTTCAAAAAGTTTGAGTTTATTCTGTTCTTGAAGTATTAAATCAATTTCAAGTCCATTGGAATTTCTAAAAAAATACAAATTTGGTTCAAATCCTAAATTTAGTCTTGTTTTTAGAGCTTCAATTACAACAAAATTTTCAAAAATATTTCCAAGTAAAGGATCTCGAATCATTTGCTCTGGAGTTTCTATTCCTAATAAGTATGAAACCAAACCTGTATCACAAAAATAAACCTTAGGTGTTTTTACAACTTGGCTATTTCTGTTTTTGAACCAAGGTTTTAATGTATAAATTACGTGGGAAGCTTCTAAAATTGAAAGCCAAGAACCAATAGTTGTGCTGGAAACTCCAACTTCAGTTGCTAAAATAGAATTGTTTACTAACTGCCCAACTCTTCCTGCCAATAGTCGCATAAATTTTTCAAATCTTATTAAATCATGAACTGCGGCAATTTGAACAATATCTCGTTCTAAGTAGGTATTCACATAGTTTTTATAATATTCAAAAGGGGAATGACCTGATTCGGCGTATAAAAATGGCATAAATCCTGAAACTAATTGACTATCCCTGTCTAATTTGATGTTTGCAGAATATAATTCTGAAATTGAAAGAGGCAACATTTGAACAATAGCTGTTCTTCCTGCTAATGATTGTGTAATTGAAGATTTTAAGGAAATTTGCTGACTACCTGTAATTAAGTATTGGCCTTTCTTTTGATTCTTATCGATTCGGACTTGAACTGTGCTTAAAAGTTCTGGAACTCGCTGAATTTCATCAATGATTACAGGTTCCGGAAATCTTGTAAAAAATTCTTCTGGGTCATTTTTTGCAAGAGAACGAACATTCATATCTTCTAGATTTGCATAAGAAAAAGCTGGAAAAAGATTTTTTGCTAATGTTGTTTTTCCGCATTGACGAGGTCCAAAAATGGATACTGAAAAATATTCATTCATTAATGTGGAGATGTGTTTTTCGATTGTTCGTTGTATCATGATTTTATTTTAATATGATTTTACGGAGATTTCAAGTGTAAGTTGAAATCTCCGTACAATATTTAATTTAGGTTTTAATACAAACCCTAAAAACGGACGAGTCAAGGCTTTGAGCAAAGCGTGCCTTGACCGTACGTATTTTCCCTACAACAATTCTTCAATTTTAGGAAGAATTTCTACGTCGGCGGGAAGCCAGTCTACGGTGTAAAGATTTGTTTTATCAAGCCATTTTGCAGCATTGTGTTCTAGCAAAGAAATTTCTTTTTGGCCCAAAAGTTCGCATTCAAAACATTGCATAGAAAGGTGAAATGTTGGGTAATCATATTCAATTGTGTGAAGCAGATTTTTCACTTGGATTTGGGCCGCAAGTTCTTCTTTTATTTCTCGCTTTAGAGCCGCTTCTGGAGTTTCACCATCTTCGATTTTTCCACCAGGAAATTCCCAGCCACCTTTGAAATCGCCGTAACCTCGCTGTGTTGCAAGAACTTGACGAGTTTGTGATGAGGAAGTTGATTCTGATGAAGGATCGTTCTGTGAAGGTGCATTTCGGAAAATAATTGCGGCAACTACGTGGATGGTTTTGAGAGGTTTGTCTTGCATTTTGGGTTAGGCTCCTTTATTGTGGGGTTTTGGGAATTATAATTTATTTTTTGGGAATAGTAAAAGGTAGTCTGACAGTGGAAGGGAAGATAAGGGGAGATGTTATTTTAAACGAACTACAATAATGCTTATGCAAGGAATTAGCATAAATCGGATTGCAAAACTTTACGGAGTTCACAGGAATACAGTAAAACTCTTTATAAAAAGGAAAAAACTTGATTCTGCAAGGAATATTAAAAAAGTTGTGAATTTGTGTGGATAAAATAAGATAAAAAATTTCCGAAGGTAAGTTTTTAGAAAAGGCTATATAAACATAGTCATATAATGGGGAATTGTTTTCTTTTTTTCTGCAATTCCAAGATTTCCATCAATAATTTTGTAGCCTAATTTAACATCATCTTTTTTTAATAAAGTATCTAAAGATGATGTACTTCCTTTTTTGGATTTAACTTCTATTGGAACAACAGAACATTCTTTTTCAATTAAAAATTCTACTTCGCTAGAGCTATCATCTCTTTTAAAATAATAAAGAGGATATCCTTTTTTTACTAAAAAATCTGCAATAAGATTTTCATAAATTCCACCTTTTGCACTTCCTTTTAAAGAATCTGTTAGAATAGCTTGTTTCATTTCAAAGCCATACATACAAATTAGTAGCCCAATATCATTTGTATAAATTCTAAATTGTTCTTGCCTAACATAAGCCGCTAGCGGAAATTCTGGAGGAACACAATTATAGCAATATCGAATTAAATTTGCATCTCTAAGCCAATCAAGACAATTTGCATATTTTCTTGCAGTTCCACCTTTTTCAACTTCGCCGAATTTAAATTTTGTATTTTCTTTTGCCAGTTGCCTTGGAATTGAAAGATAACAATTTCTAGCTTTTGGTTTATCTGCTGTTGAAGCATATTTTGCAATATCATTTAGATAATCATTTAAGATTTTTTGTTGTTCATCATGAACTTCATTATAATTCTTTGTTTCAAGGAATTTATTTATTACCGCTGGCATTCCTCCAACAAGCATAAACTCTCGCAGATATTTTTGCATAATTTTATTAGTTTCATCAGGGACAGAAATGTTTTTATCAAAATTATTTTTTAGGGAAGAAATTACTGTTTTATCAATTCCAATTGCCCATAAAAATTCTTCAAAATCTAGAGAATGCATTTCATATTGGCGTTCATATCCCACAGGAATAGATGAAATATCTTTGTAATTAATTCCAAGAAGAGAGCCTGTAGCAATTACATCAAAATTGTTTTGTTGTGCCAAAAATTTTAAAGCAGTCCGTGCTTGTGGGCATGCTTGTATTTCATCTAAAAAAAGCAGTGTTTTATTAGGAACAAATTTTATCCTTGGAATTCGAACCGTAATTTCTTTTATAAGATTTTCTACATCAAGAGAACCATCAAAAGCCGCTTTCATTTCTGGATTTTTTTCAAAATTAATTTCTATAAAATTTTCATAATGATTTTTAGCAAATTCGCGTACAATAAAAGTTTTTCCAATTTGACGAGCACCTTTTATGAGTAAACATTCATTTTGTTTTGTTTTCTTCCAGTTTTCTAGAAAATTAAAAGC
>JAGARY010000357.1 GCA_017622055.1 Treponema sp.
ATCTAACATTAAATGCTCAGATGGAATTCTGGACATTTCTGCTACAACTTGTAAAGTTGCGGCAAATTGTTCCTGTTGTCGTTTTGAATTTTTTGCACTAACTACAACACCAATTATAATAACAATAAACACAATTATCAAAGCACAACCAACGCCTAAGACAATTAACAAAATTGTCTTGTTCATATTTTCACTTTGTTGAGAACTTAGTTCCATTGCACGTTGGAAAGTTTCATTTTGAGAAGAAACTTGGTTAAGCATTTCAGCTTCTTTTTCTATTGTTGCTGCCAATTCTTTAAGTAAGGTGTCGTCATGGGCAACCCCTCCTCCAGAAGAAGCACTAGCAGCCTTTGCAGCTTGAACTTCTGCAGCTTGGGCAGCAGCAATTTCTTTTTCTTTCTTTTCTATGTCCTTTTCAAAAGAAGCAATAAGGGTTCTAATTCGAGATGATTCAACTGCTGGAAAATCCTGAAGCCACACTTTTACAAGATCAAGATTATCTTCGTCACCTGCGGTTCGTAGCTGTTGCAAATAGGAATAATAAATCATCTCTGCCATAACGGCTGCATTTTCTGGCAAAAGCCCTCCACGATACATAGCAAGTACTTTATTGATATATTCGTAGGCTTTTTCGTAATTTCCTGCTGAGTATTGATCGTTTGCAGCAGACATAAATCTATCAGCTATGGGATCCTCTGCAAAAAGAGTTCCAGCAAAAAGAAGCAAACATAATATCCAAAAGATATTCTTTGTAATTTTAATCATTAATTTCCTACCCTTAAACTAAAAATGCATTTTAAGTTATTGTCCATTCCATCAGTATACATATAAACTGAATCAGACAAACCTAGGTTCAAACCCATGTTCACGATATCGCCCTGTACCAAAGGAATAAAAACATTTCCTCCTGCGGCAAAAGCAACCTTCATATCTTCTTGAGCAAGATGCCCTATATAATAATCGGCATAAAAATCAAATCCCAGTTGTTTTCCGCCAAATTTTTTATAACTAATTCCAATAATCGGTGACATAAAATTGCTTTCATTAAAAAATCCTATACGGAAAAATAAATTTTGTGACAAAGCTGCAACAGAAAAAGAAGGAACGGCTTTAACTGAAGCGGATAATTCTTTTGGTCCAAAAAATGAAAGCAAAGACATATCTACAACAACTTCACCACCAACTGTTACAACATCTGTAGAATAAAAGAATTCTCCCTCCATAGACAAGCCGTATTTTAACGCAGGGTCCTTACGGCCAGTTTGTAAAATCAAGTCTGCAAAGCCAAGAGATACTTCCCAGTTTATTGGAGACAAAGCGGATTCAGCTTCTGTAGAATAATAAAAGGTTTCACCAGAAGTTACATTCATAACAGGGGTATAACTTTTATCTGGCACAGAAATATCTTCCAACTTTGCATGGTCTGCTTCCAGAATAGCGGCTAATCGTTCTTCTTGAGCTTTTTGTTCAGCTAACATTTGAGCTCGTCTTTCAATAGCTCTTGTTGTAGATGAATACACTGCCAATGCATCTTCATTGTCCATG
>JAGARY010000358.1 GCA_017622055.1 Treponema sp.
GATGCAAAAGGTAATATTTCAAAAAAAGCTGATTGTAATTACAATGTTAGTTGGAATAAATCAGGAACTCAAGCATATATTGTATCTGATAATATTCCTATTCCACCTTTTACTTCCTTTGTAGAAATTGAATTAAACAATAAAATTGAATGTGCCTTTGGAGGAAAATCAGATATATCTTCTAATATAACTGTTGAAATTCCTGGCATGAGTGATTTTGTTTCAATACGAGAAATTTCTACAAATCTTGTTAAAAATAACGAACAAAATTATGATCAAATCTTAGTTATTGAAACAAAAGGTGCAATTTCTGTTGAAGAAATTGCAAAAAAAATTGAAGTTTATGAACTTCCAAAAGATCGCCCTGCTATGGAAGGTTGGGAAGAAGATATAGATGCTTATTGGAATTCATCTTATGTTACAAAAGATATATTAAAATTGTCTAAGAGAATTCAACTTGAAGCAATTCCAACTGAAGAACCAGCAACAAGCATTAATAGTTTTAAATATAATGCAACACCAGGAAGATATCTCTATATAAAAATTAACGGAACATTAAATTTCTTTGGTGGATATAAATTATCTTTTTCTAATAATAATTGTTACGAAACAACACTTACTGTTCCAAAATATCCAAAAGAACTTTCTATTCTTTCGGAAGGAACTATTTTATCACTTTCTGGAAACAAAAAAATGGCATTAAGTTCTAGAGGTGTTAAAAATGTTTATTATAAAGTTTCTAGAATTATGCCAAAGGATGTAAATCATCTTATTTCTCAATCAAATGGAGATATGAAAAATTTTAGATTTGATGATGTATATTCTTTTAATGAAGACAATATTTCTGAATCAGAATATTCTGAATATACGATTCCTGATTATTCAGACTCTGAAATTTCTTATTTTTCTTATGATTTTTCTAATAAACTCTACCAAAATAATTTAAAAAACTTAAAAAATGGGCTTTTCCTTTTCTACGTTTGCGATAACGAAAATAATCTATATTCATCATACCCTAGCGGATTATATGACAAAAGATTAATTCTTGTTACAGACTTAGGATTCTTTATTAAACACAACTCAAATGGTACAAAAGATGTTTTTGTTCAATCTATTTCTACGGGAAATCCAGTTCCTTATGCAGAAGTTTCAATTATTGGATTAAATGGAAATCCTCTCCTTACAACAATTACAGATTCTACAGGACACGTAAATTTAAGCTTACCTTCAACGCAAAATAGAAATTACTATACAGGGGAACACAAACCTATAGCTTACGTTGTAAAAACTTCCAACGATCTTTCTTTTATGCCATATTCTACAACAGGACGAACATTAGATTATTCAAATTTTGATGTAGGCGGACTTTACGAAACTGCAGATCCTCAAAAAATCACTGCATTTATGTTTAGCGATCGTGGTCAATACAGACCTGGCGATAAAGCAAACTTTGGTATTATTGCTAAATCAGGAGATTGGAATATTGATCTTGCAGGTTCACCTTTAGAAGCAGAAATCATTGATCCAAATGGTTCTGTTGTATTTAATAAAAAAATTAGACTTTCTTCTTCTGGTTTTGAAGAATTTGCATTTGATACTCAAGATTATTCACCAACTGGAGTTTATACTGCAAATCTTTACTTACTAAAAGAATATAAAGATTGGACCGACAGAGAATTCCTTACACACCAAACAATTAAAGTTGAAGAATTCTTGCCAGATACACTTTCACTTTCTGTAGGATTTAATCCTTTACCAGAAAACGGATGGATTAATCCTGGCCAATTGGAAGGTACAATTTCTTTAAAAAATCTATTTGGTACACCTGCTAGTGGTAATACTGTAAAAGCACAAATAACACTAAATCCAGGTTTCCCTGTTCTTTACAAATATTCTGATTATTATTTTACAGATCCATACTTTAATGGAAAAACTTTTGAAGAATTTCTTGGTTCACAAGAAACAAACGAAAATGGTGAAACATCATTTAATATTGATTTAAACAAATTTGAAAAAGCAACATACAATCTTTCACTTTATGTTGAAGCCTTCGAAAAAGGAAGCGGAAGAAATGTTACTCAAGAATCAAGTATTTATGTTTCTCCTTTAAAATATCTTATTGGATACAAAGCAGACGGAAGTTTATCTTACATCAACGCAAAATCAAAACGCAAATTAACGCTTATTGCAATTGACCAAAAACTTAATCAAATTGATTTAAATGATGTAACAATGCAAATTGAAGATATAAAATACGTTTCTACTCTTGTAAAACAAAACAATGGTTTGTACAAATATCAATCTGTAAAAAAATCATATCCTGTTTCTTCTGAAAAAATTAGCATTAGTAAAAATGGCACAGAAATATTCTTACCTTCAGAAACTCCTGGGGAATATAAAGTTACTCTTACTAACAAAGAAGGACTTGTATTTAATACAATTAATTACACAATAGTTGGAGATCAAAACACTTCAAGAAGTCTTACAAGAACTGCAGAACTTGATATAAAACTTGAAAGCTCAGATTTATCTGCCGGTTCAACTGCAAAAATATTCATTAAAGCTCCATATAAAGGTGCTGGTTTGATTACTATTGAAAGAGATAAAGTTTATACTTACAAATGGTTCAAAACAGATGAACTTTCTTCTATTCAGACAATTAATATTCCAACTAACCTTGAAGGAAATGGATACATTAATGTTATGTTTACCCGTGCCACAGATTCTGATGAAATATTTATGAGTCCATTCTGTTATGGTGCAGTTCCATTCTCTATAGACAAAGAAAATAGAACAAATAAAATAAAACTTGAAGTTCCACAAGAAATAAAATCAGGAACAGATTTAACAATCAATTACTCATCAGAACATTCGGGAAAAATTATCCTTTATGCTGTTGATGAAGGAATTTTACAAGTTGCAAAATACAAACTTCCAAATCCTCTTGCACATTTCTTCAAAAAACGTGCATTGGAAGTTGGCACATCACAAATTTTAGATTTAGTTTTACCAGAATATAAGATTCTTCAAACTTTAGGAGCAACAGGTGGTGGTGCTGGAATGGATATGCTTTCTAAAAATCTTAATCCATTTAAGCGAAAACAAAATGCACCTGTTGTTTACTGGTCTGGAATTATAGAAACTGGACCAGAAAAAAGAAGTGTAACATACAAAGTTCCAGACTATTTTAACGGTTCATTAAAAGTAATGGCTGTTTCTGTTTCAAAAGATAGAATTGGAACTGCAAATGTTTCTACTTTGGCTAGAAATACATTTATTATTATGCCAAATATTCCTCTTGCGGCTGCACCTGGAGATGAATTTGATGTTTCGGTAACTGTAACTAACAACCGCAAAGGAAGTGGTCCAAAAAATAATGTTGAACTTAAAATTGAACCAACAAGCAATCTTGAAATTGTTGGAGATTCTACTATTAAGATGACAATTCCTGAAGGAAAAGATTCTACAGTAACAATTAGAGTTCGTGCTAAAGATTCTTTAGGAAATGCAGATTTGAAATTTATTGCAAAAGACTCAGTAGATCAATCTGTACTTACTTCAAGTTTAAGTATTCGTCCTTCTATGCCATATCAGGTTAGAATTAAATCTGGTTCAACTAAGAAAGATAAAGCAGAACTTGATGTGAACTATAATCAATATTCAGAATTTGAAGAAAGATCTGTTGCCACTTCAAATGTACCAACATCTTTCATTGATGGATTAAGTTTCTTCCTTGAAAAATATCCTTATGGATGTTCAGAACAGATTACAAGTAAAGCGTATCCATATTTGTATGAAGATTTTGTAAAAGCGGGCAATAAAACTCGTTCTGATGCAGAAAAAATGGTTAGCAACACAGTTGGAATAATTCAATCAAGAATGAAATCTGACGGAAACATCGGATATTGGACAAGCAAAAGTCCTCAAGATTCTGCAATTACATTATATTGTGCAGATTTCTTAACAGATGCTCAGAAAAAAGACTTCTATGTTCCTTCATCTATGTTTACTAAAGTTTTATCGGCAGTAAAATCTATTGCAAATTCTTATGAAGATGATTCTTATAGTATCTATCTTCGTTCTTATGCAATTTATATTCTTACAAAAAATGAAATTATTACAACAAATTACATTGAAAGTCTTGAAGATGATATTACAAGAAAGAATTATACTCCTACAGATTATGAAGGTCTTTACCTTGCTGCTTCATATAAAATGATGCAACAAAATAAAAAAGCCCAAAATATCATGAGTAAGATAAAAAACAAAAAAACATTTGATTCTTCTTGGTTCTATCACAACAACTTGCATTACATCAGTACATATATCCAATTAGTTTCTACATATTTCCCAGAAAGAATTGGAGAAATCAAAAGTAAAGATGTTGATTTATTGTGCGAATATTTAACAAATGCATACTATAACACATACTCAACTGCGGCAGCTATTCGTGCATTTGAAAGTTATGCAAATCAAGACAAATCTGAAACTTACAAAGCTTTTGAAACAATTGGTAAAGAACAAACAGAACTTGAATTATCTGGAACTTCAGTTCTCAAAGGAAACTTTAGTTCTAAAGCAGAAAAAATCATCTTTACAAATGAAAGCAAAATGCCTATGTATTATCAGGCAATTATTTCGGGATTTGAAAAAACAATCCCTACTTCAAATATCAAAGATGGATTAGAAGTAACTCGTGAATATATTAAGGATAAATCTGACGATAAATCTAAGGACTTCAAAGTTGGAGATACAATTACTGTTAAAATCTCTTTCCGCTCAACAGGTGGAACTTTGAATAATATTGCCCTTGTTGATTTATCACCAGCTGGTTTTGAAACAGATATTGAATCAATTAGAGAAGATTCAAATAATTCTTGGGAGCCAGATTATGTAGATATTCGCGAAGATAGAGTTGTAATTTACGGTACTGTTACTGATGAGGTTAAAACCTTTACATACAAAACAAAAGCAATTAACTCTGGAACATTCATTGTTCCTCCAATGTTTGCAGAAAGTATGTATAACAAAGATATTAGAGCATTATCTGTTTACAAACCAATTGTAATAAAACCTGTGCAATAAACATGAAGAAAATAATAAAATGGTTTTTAAGTAAATCATTAAAATTTAAAATCATTTTTGGAATTGTTGTTCTATTGAGTGTTTCCTTTTTTATTCATATCCAATTTATGAAAAGAAAAGGAAACATCTTAGACAACATTCAATTTTCCGCATCCTATTCAGATAAAAACGATCAATTATTGCAAATCTTCCTAACAGAAGATGATAAATACAGAATTTTTAGACCTTTAGAACAATATCCTCCTGAATTCATAGAAGCTTTACTTATGCAGGAGGATAAATATTTTTATACCCATGCAGGAGTAAATTTTGTAGCTTTAGTAAAAGCAGGCTGGGAAACTTACATTAAAAAATCTAGAAGAATAGGTGCTTCTACAATTACAATGCAAGTTGCAAAATTAAAATATAATTTGTATACAAAAAATATTCCTGGTAAAATTAGTCAAATTATTAAAGCCTTTTATTTGGAATTGTGTTTTTCAAAAGATGAAATTCTTGAAGCATATTTAAATCTTGCTCCTGTTGGTGGAAATGTGGAAGGTTTTGAAACTGGTGCATGGTATTATTTTAATAAAAACATTCGCCAATTAAATCTTTCAGAAATCATTATGCTTTGTGTCCTTCCGCAAAATCCAATAAAAAGAGCTCCCACAACGTATAGAACCCCATCAGAATTAATTTCGGCCAGAAAAATCCTTTTTGAAACCTGGATAGAAAAACATCCTGAAGACGAAGATAAAAAAATTTTCATGGATATGCAAATGTCTGTAAAATGTTCATTTCCAAATGAAGCAAGACACTTTACAGAAATGATTTATCACGAAAAAAAAATAAAAAATGAAAATGGGATTCCACTTAGAACAACTCTAGATTTACAAAAACAAAAAAAATGCGAGGAACTTTTACAAATCTATATTAATCAAAATAAAAATTTTGGAGTAAAAAACGGTTCAATTTTACTTTTAGATTGGACAAATATGAACATCATTGCAAATATTGGTTCTGCAGACTATTACAATAATGAAATTGAAGGACAAGTTAATCTTACAACATCAAAACGCTCCCCAGGTTCAACTTTAAAACCTTTTATTTATGCAATGGCATTAGACAAAGGAATTATTCATTATAGAACAATGCTTAAAGACACTCCTCAAACTTTTAATGAATATACTCCAGACAACTACGGCAGCATTTTTAAAGGACCTGTTCAAGCATGGTTTGCTTTGGGTGATAGCAGAAACATTCCTGCAATTCATCTTGATAGACAATTAAAAGATTACGATTTATATGATTTTATGAAAGACTGCAATGTTTCTGGTATGAAAGAAAAAGATTACTACGGACTTTCAATTGTACTTGGAACTTGTGATGTTACTATGTTGGAATTGGTAGAAATGTACGGAATCCTTACAAATAACGGATTATTTCAAAAAGCAAATTTTATACCACTTAGAAAACCTGCACAAAAAAAGAGGATGCTTTCAAAGGAAAGTTCATTTATTGTTCGAAAAATGCTTGAAGAAAATATCCCACCATATCAGAACAAACCTAAAGATATTATAGATATCCCAGTAGGATATAAAACGGGAACTTCAATAGGTTTTAAAGATAGTTGGAGTGTTGGAATTTTTGATAGATATATTATTGCCGTTTGGATTGGCAATTTTGATGGGCAAGGCAACAATTCGTTTCTGGGAAGAACAATGGCTGCTCCTCTTTTGTTTAATATTGCATATTCAATTTTGGATGACACACCAAAAGATCATCTTTTGCCAAGAGAAATCCCTCCAGAAAATGCAATACAAGTAGAAGTTTGTTCCGTTAGTGGTGCACTTCCAAATGAAAATTGTCCTATTAATGAATGGGCATGGTTCATTCCAGGCGTTTCACCAATTGAAAAATGTAAAATACACAGAAAAATCAATATAGATTCTCGTACAGGATACAGAACAGACGAAACACCAGAAGAAAATCCAAATGTTAAATCAGTTGTAAGAGAATTTTGGCCAAGTGATTTACAAGCAATTTTTGAAGAAGCTGGACTTCCAAGAATCATGCCTCCAGATTATCCTCCAGACGAAATTAAGTTTGATTATAAACGACAAGGTTATCCACCAGAAATTATTTCCCCTATGACTGGAACTGATTATGTTTTTAGACAAAATCATCCAGACAAAAACAAAATAATGCTATACGCAAATGCAGATGCCGACTCATCAGAACTTCTTTGGTTCAATGGAGTAAATTTTATAGGAAGAACAAATCCAGGCCAAAGCTTGGAATGGAACCCAAAACCTGGCTATTACGAAATAACAGTAACAGATCAAAAAGGCCGCTCCGACATGGTCCTTGTAAAAGTAATTGAAACTGAATATTAACGAAGGAGGAGAGGTTCGAGTCCTGCGGCCTCCGGGTTATGAGGAGACCAGTGAGAACTGTACCTCGCTTTACCCATGAATATTTAACGATAATTTAATTGAATTTTATGGTGTTTTTGCTGTTTGGTCAAAACGCTATACCCAACTATAACGAAAAATACTTTTTTTTACCCATTTTTACTACCAAAGTACGGTCGTCGGGAAAAGTTCCCGATAAAAATTAATTATCTGACCATCAGTTTTCATGTATTTGTTCTTCTGATTATGGACCAAGTTTTATGTAAATCTTCTAAATCAATCATAATTAATTATCCTTCTATTTGTTTTCTATATTGTTGAATATAGTTTTTGCAGCATTATATTCTGCGGAAGTAAATGCCCAAAGCAGAACATCAATATCATACTCAGGATAGTCCTGAATGAATTTTTTATAAGCCCTGCAGCACTGTTTAACTGTTTCTTCTGCAGGATTAGGAAGATTTCCTGCAAAAATTCCTGAACTGATTAGCGGAAAAGAGATACTGTGTAAATCGTTGTCTTTCAAAAGTACAAGTGAATTGTAATAAGCATTGAACAGTTCAAGAAAAGCTTTTGGAGTTTGTCTGAAGTCAGGGCCAACTGCGTGTATAATGTATTTTGCATTCTTCATCTTACAGGCAGATGTGATTACTGCGTTTCCATCTTTTATTGGAGTTTGATATTTTGAACATTCCCGTGCTAATTCCTTAGAACCGCATTTACTAAAAATAACGCCACAGATACCACCGCCTTCCCAGAGTCCTGAGTTTGCAGCATTTACAACTGCATCTGCTGTTTGATCGGCACAACTGCCGTGAATTAGTTTTATGTTAGACATAAAGAAACTCCTTACAACTTTTCATAATAAGCTCTAATCTTTGCGGCCATAAGTTTTCTTCGTTCTGTCAGGAACTTTTCATAATCCTTGAATATCCAGTCTTTAATATCAAGTGGAATACAGTTATCAGAAAGATTCTTTTTGATGGCATCTTCTGATTTTAAATTACCTATGTGGTATTCTCCTGTTTTGCACTGTTCAAAGACTTTTGTAAAATATTTACAAGGTTCATCTTTGCCTACTGCGATGTTTGTTGGTGTATCAAGATAGGTAAAGTTTGCAACTTGATTGTATTTAGCTTTGTCGTTGATTCCGTTATCAATCAAATATTGTTTTGGGAAGATATGATGTACATCTCCCATTGTTGTTATGAGATTTGAAAATTTTGAACCTTCGTTGAACAGAGAATCTCTTCCTTCCCTGCAGGAAGCAGCCCAGAACACACAAAGATATGGACTGTTTACAGAAGATGTTTCAAGGTTCTGTACAAGTTCAACATTCCAGAATGTGTCAGACAAAGTTTTTTCTACTTCTTCAAGCCATGGCAAGAATCCTTTTTCTTTGATTCTACGCAAATCTAAATCCATTGCAGATTCTGGAGATGAAATATAACGGCCTGTCAAAGTACTCATTACATACCAGCGCTGAACATAATTTTTTACTTTTGTTTTATCGATTGAAGAATCTTTCAACAGGCGTAAATAAAGAGTGTAAACAAAATCCAGTGTGATATCTGATGTAATAAGCTTCTTTGAAATAAAACCTGCATCTTTGATAGCAAGAACAAACTGTTTGAAGTTGTATTCGTTCATGTAATCAAGAACTCCGTTAGAAAGATTTTTGAAGGTATCTTCTGCAATTAATTCCTTAAAATCTTTTGTTTCAAAATCACGACCTTGCAAAAGGCTTACCAGATCCTTCATTTTTCCACGAGGATACTGAGACATAAATGCAACACGAAGCATATCGCTGTAATCAGGATCATAAATATCATCATTGTCATCTTTGAGCCATTTTAATTTTGGAGCATAATCTGTTTTTGCAAATTCTTCATCCTTAGCCATTTCAGGATACCACTTTGGATCTACTGCAAGATGAGAGAAATAGTCGATAGCTTTACGAAGCATATTTCCGCCATAGGTTTCATTTGCAGCAATACGGCTCATTGCAAAGTCAGCCTGATTAAGTTTTGTTCCCTGACTGTTAATACGGATAAAGATTTCTGTTACTTCATCAATGCTCAGTTCTTTATCGAATAATTCAATTACGCCCAGTTTACGATTTTTAATGTCGATAAGTTTGGTAATCTGCTGATTAAAATCATTAGGTGTAATATCAGGATTTACTTCACAGAAATTTTGAACAAAAGAGAAAGAATCAAAGCTTGTTTGAAAAATTACTGATATATCAGGAATCCATTTTTTATCTTTTAAGATAGCATTATCCTGAACAGCAAAACATTCTTCATCATTTTTCGCAAAAGGATTGTAAGCAATTGCAATATGCTTCTTTTCAAAATCAGCATTGAATACTTCAAGTCCGCTTAATGCAGTCATCATGGCAGTAACACGTTGCTGACCATCAATCATGATTTTCTTTCCAACAGAAAGACTTCCGTCTTTAAGCTTTAAATCCGGACTTTTAGAAATAATCAGATAACCAGTTGAATAACCTTTATAAAAAGAATCCACAAGGTCACGAACCTGTTTTCCCATCAATCTCCGGGATTGCAATCTCGTTTGATTTGATGAAGTTTAAGATTTGTTCGACTGTATAGTCGTGTACGCTGTATTTTTCGGACATAGACTATTTTTTACATTCAACTCCTTGATTATTTACAATTGAAAATGGTGCATGGGATTTATATATATCAATGTTTTTATTGCTTATCGCAGCAATGTGTCTGTAATATTCAACCGTTATATCACACTCCTTTGTATTTGGCCCAAAAATTATTTTTTTGACATAATTATAACCATTCTCCGATATCGGAATGTAATTTTCATATAATTTCCTATGAAAATCCAACATTGATGAATTTCCCATAGAACTAATAGACATAAGTCTCAATTCTTGTTCATCAGAAAATGCTTCATCTTTAAACAAATATTTAATATAAAAAAGTAAATCATCTATTTTATTTATAATCTGTTTATCTTTTGTTGCTAGTATCGTATTAATAGTATCCACCATATTTTTAATTGAAAATTTAATGTTATCTCCAATTAAATTATAGTATGATTTCAAGGCGTGATCCGAGTCTGATAGAGGAGGAATTATTAGTTGCCAATTTATAGATTCTTTATTTAAATCAATTATTTGAGCTTGATATTTTGATATAGGATTGTAGACCAAGTAGTTGTTGTTTGAATCATAATAGAGAATCCAAAATAAACATTTTTTCTCAATATCAAATTTTTCTGTTTTATTTATAGAAATATTTGTATTTTCATCTGTATTTGATGAGAAATTATATGCTTTAGTAAAAGGTGATGTTATTCTATCAACAAAATAAGAGTCTTTAAAAACAATATTAACACCAGAACCTTCTACATAATCTTTTTTCCCATAAAACCGCAACATAGTTAGAGAATCCTCACATAAAGTTAGAGAGGTTTGAAGAACGGCGAATTTCTTTGAACCCTTATTCGTTGGAATTGGACCATTTATTAAATTACATAATACTTTAGATAGTACATTTCCTTCTTCTGGATCATTTGCAGGAGTAATTGTTGAAAGTCTTATTTTACCCCTGAAGTTTTTTTCACCATTTTCCAATGGATTTGAATTATTATTTGTATATAAACAAATAGCATCTAATGTATCTGTTCCTGTATAATGCGATATGGAAGTATTCTTGTTATTATATTTTTTATAACAAAGTAAAGATCTAATTGTACTAATCCAAAACCACAATTCACGTAAATTATGATTTTTTCTTATCTCTTCAGATTCAACTATTTTTTCATAATCATTATCTTTATATTCAGGATGCTCGACAAACAGTCTTCTAAATACATTAATATCAATTTCATCTCTAAACATATCTATCAATTCTGATAAAGAGTCAAAATATTGATAACATTGAAGTTTTACAGCTTCGCTTATAGTCTTTTTGAGCAATTTTTGATTCTGTTGCTTTTCATATATTACGCACTTTAATAAAGTAGATAGGACATACTCAATCGAAGCTTTATCTATTTTCTTAAAAATCGACAAGGCATCCGAATATAAACCAAATCTAAATGCTAATTCTCCTAAAAGAAGATAATCCCAGTTAGTAATTGATTTTTTCTTTTCTATAATTGATTTTATTTCCTTTTCTATATTGTCTGATTTTTCTTTTTCCGAGCATTCTTTTAAATAGCATGAACTAATTAATAAATAAACTTCTGTTGTTGTTCTTTTTAATAATTTTAAAGATTTATTGAAATATTCTATTGATTCTTTATAATTTCTCAATTGTTGTTCAATATAACCTAGTTCAAAAAAAACAGAAGAATTATACTTGTCAATATTACTTGCATAAAACAAATATTTTTTTGCATTATCAAAATCCTGATTCTCTCTATATGAATCAGCTATTAAAAGATATAAATCCAAATTATATTTATCTTCTGACAGAATTTTTTCAGCAGTACTAAAAAAGTCAAAGTTTTTGTTTCGAATATATAATTTTAGATAATTAATTTCATATTTTGCAAAAGGGCAATTTTTTTTCAAAATATTGTTAATAATAGATAAACAGAGTTTTGAATTCTTTTTATTTTCGACATATAATTTCCGTATGTAATAAACATAAGCTAGTGTATCATATCTATTTTGTCTTATACAATTTTTATAAATACGATTCCAACTTATAATATTGTTATCATATAATGCTTTATTTCTAATAGCCATATTGCATAGAGGGGTTACAGATATAGCTTCATCATACAAAGTTTTTCCCTTTTCAATATTACTTGTAACAATAAAATCTGCTTTTGCAGTTATTACTTTTGAATTATCAGGGCTAATTGAAATTGCTTTATCAATATATTCCTTCCATTTTTCATCTTCAATATAAAAATATAGAAAAGAAATTCGCAAAGGGGCTCTTGAATCATCTTTATTTACATCAATAGCTTTTAGGAATAATTCCTCTGCTTTTTTATAATCAGCTTTCTTTTGGTAAATGTAAGCAAGCATTTGGTATGTTAATGATTTTTCTATATTTGAAGAAAATTTTAGAGCAACTTCAAACTGTTTAATGGCTTCTTCAAATTTATATTGAAACTCAAGTAGTCTGCCATACATAAGATATGTATATACATTTTTATTATTAATTTTAAGACCTTCTTTTAATAAGTCTTCTGCTTCTATATAATTTTTTTGAAATGCTAATAGTCTAGCTTTGCCCCAGAATGCATAATCCTTTTTACAGCTAATAAGCCTATCATAAACTGTAAATAATTTTTCAATATTAGTCTTATTGAAAATAGAATAATTACCTGTGTATTCAAAAAGAGATTGCCCAGAGAGTAATAAAATTTTATTTGAATAATTAACTATCTTTTCTTCATCATAGTAATCCTTACTAAAATAAATATTGCATAATAAAGCATAAACATATCCAAGCAAGTATGGATCATCCCATGGCTTTAGTTCTTTTTCTAACTCTTCCAATTTATTAATTACTAAATCATATTTCTTTGAGTTATAATTATTCAAAGCTTCTTTAATTATTGCATTTCTTTTTTTTGCTTTTTCTAATATTTCAACTTTCATAATTAAAAATTCCTCTAAATTTTTTATATTTCTATACAACATGTTCTGGCTAAAATTGTTTTTTTTAGCAGAGCGATTTCTTACTGTTCTAGAATAGTTGGATAGCTTTTATTAAAAAACCATCAAGATTATGAACCTGTTTTCTTTTTTAGACAAAAGATTACTTAATCATCAATA
>JAGARY010000359.1 GCA_017622055.1 Treponema sp.
GGCAAAAACATTCTGTTTTGCTGCTGCGTGAGCAGCAACGTGAATTAATCACCGCAAAACAGCGTGTAGCGGGCTAGCCCGCGGTTTTGACCCAAAGCAGCACGACTGGGAGCATATCAACAGAGTTTTAAATAGATGTTAAAAGTGTTTAAAATAAACCTACTTCTTTATTGACTTTACAATTGTACAATAGTACATTTACATTAATTTGGCAAAACAATACTCGTTTCCATTGTTTACATTAGACCAAAACATGAAAGAAAACGCAATTATGCAGGGGGTAACATGCTTGTAATGACATATTCAGAAGCAAGACAAAATTTTGCTTCAATATTAGACAAGTCAAAAATTGATGGAGCAGTTTTAGTAAAACGCTCAGATGGCTCAATGTTTCGCATTTCTCCAGAACAAAACAACACATCTCCATTTGCAGGTGTAAAAACTCTGTTTGATTTACAACATTCCGACATAATGCAAGCCTTACGCGAAACAAGAGAAGAAAACTAAAAAAATTCAGAATTCAGAGAATAATATTACTCCGATAAACAAGAATATTGTCAAAAGCACAACAGTAATGACTTTGCCGCATTCGACACTAATATCATAGCAGCATCCGACTCGAATGTCATTGCCGCACTTGATGCGGCAATCATTCCAAAACAGTCATTGCGAGATTTTCGCTAGAAAATCGTGACAATCCATTTTCCCCGTCATTGCGAGCGTAGCGAAGCAATCCAATGATTTTTTTCCACAGGGATATGCTCAACCTTAACGGTCTTCACTAAAAAAAGTGAGCAACGTTAGTTGCGAACAAATCTGTGTGGCATTTTTTTCGCATTCTAGATTGTTTCGTGTTTAGAAATAAATTATCTAACCACGATAATAATTAATCAAACAGCCGGCGAGGATGATTTTGCGTTCGTCGTCTGTAAGGTCGCCCATTGTAAGTTCAAATTCTGTAATTGTTCCGTCTTTTTTGATTGCATAAGCTTTTGTTGTAGAAAGCTTGTCTGTAATCATTTTTTTAACGTTTGGAACAAATACGTAATCGTCGTTTGCAAATGGAAGATTTTTGTCGCCGTCTTTGTAAATGAATGGCAACATTCCCCAGTTGATTAAGTTTGAACGGTAGCGTTTTGTTGCGTATTCGTTTGCAATGTTTGCCCATCCGCCCAAAACTTTTTGACAACTTGCAGCTTGTTCACGAGCCGAACCATCACCTGGTTTTACTGCAAAAATTGTTGAACCAAGTCCTGCTTTAGAAACACGTCCTGCCATATCTGAATATTTTGCATCAAATGCTTTTGCAACATTTTCAACTTCTGCTTTTACATCATCCGTTAAATCACGAACTGCTTTTGCTTTTCCAACGTAAGCAGGATCTCTACGGCTCAAAGTAAATTCTGCAAGTCCAAGTGGATTTGAACGGAATGAAGAAGTTTCGCCAGAAGGAATTAATTCGTCTGTTGTTGTAACTGGGTCGTGAATTTCTGAAACAACTTTTACAAGTAAGTCGTCACTAAGTTCTTTCATTGCTGGCCAGTCTTTGATGTTTGGTCCAAATTGAATTTCTACTTCTGGATGTGCAACGCCTTTTGAATCATAAACGCGTTTTTCGTAAATTCCTTTATCAAAGAAATATTTTTTACCGCTAAATTCTGTGTCAAATTCTGTAGCTGGTGTTAAGAAACCTTTGTTTGCGGCAGTTGCAGCAATTGAACGAGCGTCCATAAGTGCAACGCTAGAAAGCTGACCGTTTTGAATTTTTGAACCTTCTCTGTTAGGGAAGTTTCTTGTTGAATGGCGAATACTAAATGCACCGTTTGCTGGTGTATCTCCTGCTCCAAAACATGGTCCACAGAATGCTGTTTTAATAATTGCACCTGCACTAACAAGGCTACTAAATGCACCATTTTTCATTAATTCCATATAAACTGGCATACTTGCAGGATAAACGTTAAGCAAGAATTTCCCGTTTCCAGTATCTTTTCCTTTTAAGATGTCTGCAGCAGCACAAATGTTTTCAAATCCACCACCAGCACAACCTGCAATTACACCTTGGTCAACGTAAAGTTTTCCATCAATAACTTTTTCTTTTAATGAATATTGAACTTTATCGCCAAAACTAACTTTTGCACGTTTTTCTGTTTCTGCAAGAACGTCTAAAAGATTTTTGTTAACTTCATCAATTGTATATGCACAACTTGGATGGAAAGGAAGAGCAATCATTGGGCGAATTTCAGATAAATCAATTTCAATTGCACCATCATAATAAGCTCCATCAGTTGGATTTAGTTCTGCGTAATCATTTTCGCGACCATGAATTGCATAAAATTCACGAATTATGTCATCTGTTGCCCAAATACTAGAAAGACAAGTTGTTTCTGTAGTCATTACATCAACACCAATTCTAAAATCTGCACTTAAAGAAGCAACACCAGGACCAACAAATTCCATTACTTTATTTTTTACATAACCGTTATCAAAAACAGCTTTAATAATTGCCAAAGCAACGTCTTGTGGACCAACACCAGCAACTGGCGCACCTGTTAAATAAATTGCAACAACACCAGGCATATTTACATCGTAAGTTTTTCCCAAAAGTTGTTTTGCAAGTTCTCCACCACCTTCTCCAATTGCCATTGTTCCTAATGCACCATAACGAGTGTGACTATCTGAACCTAAAATCATATCCCCACATTTTGCAAGCATTTCACGAGCAAATTGGTGAATTACCGCTTGATGTGGAGGAACGTAAATTCCACCGTATTTTTGTGCACAAGTCAAACCGAACATGTGGTCGTCTTCGTTGATTGTTCCACCAACTGCACAAAGCGAGTTATGACAGTTTGTTAAAACGTAAGGAAGTGGGAATTTTTCTAAGCCAGAAGCACGAGCAGTTTGAATAATTCCAACGTATGTAATATCGTGAGAAGTAATTTTGTCAAATTTAATCTTTAATTTTGAAGCATCGCCGCTTGTATTGTGTTTTTGTAAAATTGAATAAGCAATTGTTTTTTTTGCACCGTCAGCTGCATTTGCTCCAGCCAAATTTTCTACTAATTTTCCATTAGAAAGGTAAGCACCTTTTTCCCAAAGTTTCATATTTTTTTCCTTAGATTGAATTATTGAATATTTTTATGAAAAAGATTTTATCACAAAACAGATTTTTTTTGAACAGGGTTTATAGAAATTCAGAATTCAGAATTCGGAATTCTGA
>JAGARY010000360.1 GCA_017622055.1 Treponema sp.
AATGTTTTCCAAGTCAGTCATATTTTTATAACTTTCTTTACTTGTATCACTTACAACTCTAATTCTTGTTACAATATCACCAGTGTCTTTTTTAATTTGATTAATATCTTTTCTTGTTTCAAGGAACAAGTTGTTCATATAATCAACATCTGCAGAAACTGACTGTTGTTTTTCTGCCAATTCACCACAGAAAGCACTAATTTTTTCTGCGGCCACAGCAGTTTCATCATTTTTTGTTCTAATATTATCCATTTGGGAACCAATATTATTAATTCGTTCTGTAATTTCTTTTAATGAATTAATAACTTGGTCTGCATGCAAACTCACTTTTGAAAATGCATTTGAAGCATCAGCACTTGCTTTGTTTGCTTCAGAAACAGATGATACAATATTATTAACAACAGTTTTAATTTTCTTTGCATTTTTTGCAGTTTCTTCTGCAAGCTTTCTGATTTCTTCAGCAACAACACTAAATCCACGTCCAGCTTCACCAGCATGAGCAGATTCAATTGCAGCGTTCATAGAAAGAAGGTTTGTTTGATTTGCAACGTTATTAATAATTGTTACAACATCGTGAATTTCTCCAAGTTGTTGAGTAATCAAACCTAACATATTTGCTGTAGAAGTAATTTTTTCATCACCATCTGCAACAAAATCATGCATTTCTTCTGCACTTCTACATCTTTCAGTAGCCATAGAGTTAATATATTGCAAAGTGTTTGCAGCTTCATCAAATGACTTATTACTATCTTCAATTGCAACTACTTGACTTGAGTTATGAGTAACCAAAGTATCAATGTGATTATTCATTTCCGAAATAGTCATAATAGCTTTTGAAACAGCAGAAGAAATTTTTTCAAATTCCTGTGTAATATTTTCAATACTTGTGTCAATTCCATTTGTGGCAGCAGCTGTACTATTTGCAGAATCTGTAATTGAATAACCAGATGAAATTGCTTTTGACGCTGTAGTTTTTACAATGATAAAGAAGTTATTAATTTCTTCAACCATGTTATTAATATTTTCCATAAGCGAAGTCATTTCTGAACTTCCATTTGGTTTGATTGAAACAGTAAAGTCTTTATCTGCAAGAGTTTTTGTCATATCACGAACTTTTACAATTCGTTTTGATATATTACCAGTTACAAATGCAATTGTTAAAGCAAGAATCAAACTAGACAAAATAGCAGTGATAATTAATGTTAATTGAAATTTCCCTTCTTCAACTTCAATTTGAGCAACAATATCATAACCACAAGTATTATTTAATTTTTTAAGAGTATTTTCAGCTTTTAGAATAGCAGGCATTTGTTCGTGAATAAACTCAACATCAGACAATATTGCTTGCAAATCTTCTTCTTCAGGATATTTTTCTGCTGTTGCTCTAATACCGTCTGTATCAAAAGAAGTTGTATATCCCATTGGAAATTTAAAACTTTCAATTTCTTTTAAGAAGCCTTCAATTTCAGTAAAACGAGCTTTAAACAAATACCAAAGATTCATTAAAGCATCTATATTTTCTCGGAATTCAGGAGAAAACTCTTTTAATATTTTTGAATTCCCTAATGCTTCAAAGTTATCATTCAATTCAGAAGCTTTTTCTTCCCAATCACGATAGGCATTTTGAGCAGTAAAAGCCCAAAAGTCTAATTTATTAAGATAATTGATTAATTCTGAAAGTTGAGTTTCAGTGGAAGCTTGAACATACTGCAAGTTCTTCATTTCTTGCATCTTTTTTGAGCCATTTAGAGACATAAAAGTTAAAATAAAAATCTCTAAAATAGTCAACAATACGATAATAGAAAATTTATGACTTAACTTCATTCTTTATAACCTTCTGATTATTATTAGATGTAGTATAAACTATTCCCCAATGTATCATATACATTTTATCACATTTTTTGTTTTTTCCAAGTCTAATTTTTTTAAAATTGAAATATTAATTAGTTTTTTTTCTTGGCCATTGTAAAAATCATAAGTATGTTTTAAGTAGAAAAGAATTTAAATGTTCTACGTCGTAGAGTGTTCTTTTCATCAAAAAATTCAAGGAATTTTATATGAAAAAAAAAGTTTTAATTGTCCTGATGGTAACTTTATCAATTTCAAGTCTATTTGCACAAAATAAAGACAAACCATCATCAAAAATTGCACTTTACGCAGGTGCAGATATGGGGTATTCAGGTTCTAATTTAGTTTCTGATATTGCTAGCGGATTTTATGGGGGATTTGAAATTACTCCATACTTTGGAATAAAACCTTTTACAAAAGTACCAGGGCTTTCTTTTGAAGTAGCTGTTCAAATGGATTTTATGAAAAGAACAGACGGCGACTTTACCCATGATTTTACAATTATTTCACCTCAATTATTAGTTGCTTACAATGGCAACTTTGGAAAAATTAGACCTTTTATAAAAGCAGGAGCTGGAATAAATATTAATTCTGGAAAACAAGTATTTGCTTATGAAAATTATACAAGCACAGAAAAAATTGATGCAACACCATCAGTAAGTTTTGTTTTGAATCCTGGGATAGAATTTCAACTTACAAAATTAATTTCTTTAGTTGGATACGGAAGATTCAATTTTAATCTTACAGATTTATCAATTGATGATTCAACTATAGGGGAAGATATATTCATTGGTACACAATCATTT
The DNA here is from genome assembly GCA_017622055.1 of Treponema sp. GTDB lineage: Bacteria > Spirochaetota > Spirochaetia > Treponematales > Treponemataceae > Treponema_D. The sequence continues at coordinate 2,655 of JAGARY010000360.1, forward strand.
GGCTTTGGAACAAAATTTAATTTTTAATTTTTCTAAAATATTTTATTAGTAACAAAAAAAACCAAGGTTTTCTTTTTGAAACACCTTGGTCTTTTTTATACACAAAAATTTCTATTCTTTTACACCACCAATTGTCATACCAACAATAAAGTATTTTTGCATGAATGGATACACAACCAAAATTGGGAGTGTTGCAATTACAGTAATTGAAGAGCGAAGAGAAATTGGAGTTACCATTGCAGAAGTTGAACCAGAAGCAGCAGCAACAGCCATTGAGTTAGCATCTGCAGCAGAGTTACTCTGATTCTGACTTGAGTTTAGGAATTGCATAAGTACATATTGCAAAGAATATAATTTTGGTCTTGCTGATGCATA
>JAGARY010000361.1 GCA_017622055.1 Treponema sp.
AGCACATATATTCCAATGACAGAATTGTTATCTTTAGTATTTAATATTCCAAGTTTAAAAGTTAGTGAACAACGTGCCGAATTTGTTGCAAACAATGCATTTATAAAAGAAGTAACTCCTGTTTTGGATGTTGTTTCTATGATAACAGGATCTGATAAACTAAAAGTAAATATCATTAACCGTGCAAATGCAATTCAAAAACAAAATAATGAAAAAACAACTATAGAAGGCACAATGATTTGTCTTGAACCAGAAACAGGATATATTGTTTCTTTGGTAGGTGGTAGTAAATTTGATCAAGAAAATCAATTTATTCGAGCTGTTCAATCAAAGATTCAACCAGGGTCAACATTTAAACCTTTATATTATTCTGCAGCAATTGATTCAAGAAAATTTACAGCGGCATCAAACATTTCTGATACTCCAGTTGTATTCCATACAGCAGACGGAAAACCATACATTCCACAGAACTTCCGTGGTGAATGGATGGGAAATGTTTCTTTATGGTATGCTTTAATTCACTCTATGAATGTTCCTTCTCTAAAAATTCTTGACGGAATTGGATTTGAAGCGGCAATTAATAGAGCAGTTGATTTACTAGGAATCTCTGATTCAGAACTTCCTTCAAGAGCCTTTGTTCCAGGATATCCAATTGGACTTGGAGTTTGTTCGGTTCGTCCAATTGAAATGGCTCGTGCTTATGCAATTTTTGCAAATGGTGGAAAAGAAGTAACACCAATGGCAATTAGAACTGTGGAAGATAAAAATGGGGACGTAATAATGAACCCAGAATTAGAAATAAGAAAAGAACAACTTGCAAAAGGTGAAAAAATTCAAGTTATTTCTCCTCAAAACGCTTACGTAATGTCTAAACTTTTGGAACAAACAGTAAACAATGGTGGAACATTGTGGGGACAAAAGTGGAAATTTGAATATAAAGCCGACAACGGAAAAACATACAGAATTGCAGCAGGAGGAAAAACTGGTACAACACAAAACTGGGCAGACGCTTGGACTTGTGGATTTACACCATATTACGCAGCAGCATTCTGGTTTGGATTTGATAAGCCGGGACAATCTTTAGGATTAAATATTACAGGTTCTACATTAGCAGGATACGCTTGGGGTGATTATTTTAGAGAAATTCACAGAGGTTTACCTGGTGTAGAATTTGAACAACCATTAACTGGAATAATTGAAGCAACAGTTTGTTCTGTAAGTGGTCAAATTTTAACAGAAGGTTGTGGAGACAGACAAACAACACAATGGTTCTTACAAGGAACTCAACCTACAGAAATTTGTAGTATTCACTCGGCACAAAATAATTCATTCCTTTCAATAAGCAGATTGGAAAAAGAACGATATAAATCTGGAGCTAAATTATCACAAAAAATTGACACTACTCCACTTACTTTAAATTTAGATTTCTTAAATGCTACTTCTTTAGATTATTTTGAAGAAATTATTGATACTTCTGAAGTATTTATTGATGACATAAACTCAGAAAGTGATATAATTGATACAGATTCTACTAAAGAATATGATTATAACTATTTAATGGAATAAGATGTTAATACAAATTAAAGATATTAAAATAAAAAAAAGAGTTCGCAAAGATTTAGGTGATTTAAGTGCCTTAAAAGAAAGCTTAAAACTTTATGGCTTGATGAATCCTATTACTTTGAACAAAAACTACGAATTGATTGCAGGAGAAAGAAGATTACAGGCAGCAACACAACTTGGCTGGACTACAATCAATGCAAATATAATTGATAATCTTTCTGAAATTGAACAACTAGAGATGGAACTTGAAGAAAACAATCAAAGAAAAGAATTTACAGAAAAAGAATTAATGGAAGGATACAAACGTCTTGAAAGATTACGAAATCCAAACTTTTTTTACAAAATCTATCTTTTCTTTAAACATCTAATAGAAAAAATTAAGACTAAATTAAAGAGAAAATAAAATGACACATTCAACTTTTACAAAAAAAATTACAGTATTATCTTTTGTTTTTTTATTATCATTTTCTAAACTTTTTGCTGTTGGAGCTGGTTTTACAATTGGAGTAAAACCTTCAATTGCATTTGACACAATTACAGAAGATCAAAACATTTCTACAGATTTTTTATTTTCAGCAGCAGGGAATGTTAGAGGCTCAAGATTTCCTTTTGTATTTGCAATGGGAATAGAAGCTGGATTTTTGAACAAGGATTTTTCACTTGGTGCAAACCTTGCTTTTGATTATTGGGTTATTGATTCTCAAATTAAAAACACATGGAGCATTTATTCTGGTTGTGGACTTGCAGCAAATATTTTGTTTGATTTTAATACAAATATGAATTTTGGTTTTGGTCCAAGATTTTTTGTTGGTGTTAACAAAACTTTTTACGATGGATATCTTGAATTCTTTGCACAATTAACTGCAGTTCCATTCTTTTCGTTTGATAACCTCAGCAATAAATATTTTGCAATTCAAATTCCTGTTGAAACAGGTTTAAGATTCCATTTTTAATATTGATTCAAGATATTTTATAACAGGCTCTGTATTTTCTTTTAGAAGATATGGAGCATTAATTACAAGCATTCCGCTTCCGTACAATCGAGGAATTTTATTTACTTCTGCATTTTCGGCTAATTCAACTTCGGTATGAGAATCTTTATCTGCAATGCATAATTGCAAATTAACAATTTCTGTATTTTGATTATTTTCTTTTACATTATTACAAATTGATTGAATCATTAAGTTAATATCATCTTGGCGATATTTTAGTAAAGGATACCAAAGTAAAATTATTCCATTTGACCATTTTTTATTTATAAAAGAAATAGTTTTGGCTGCAATTTCGTAATCTTCTTTTTGTTCATAACTTGGATCAATTAAAACAGCTCCCCTTTTTGTTTTTGGTGGAGTAAGGGCTTTTATCATTTCCCAACCATTTCTGTTATGAATTTGAACATTTTTTGAAGTTTTATGAAAATTATTTTTTAAGTTTTGAAATTCTGTTGGGTGAAGTTCACTAAGAATTAAAGTATCTTGTTGGCGAACAAAGAATTCTTCAATTTTTGGAGATCCAAAATAAATGTTATTTTTTAGATTTTCTTTTACAACATTCAAATATACATCAAGTTGTTGGGGAAGATCATTTTGATTAATTAATTTTAAAATTCCGTTTTGAGCTTCTAAAGTTTTTAAACTTTTGTTATCAAGTAAATCAAAAACACCACTAGCCGAATGTGTGTCAAAAAAAGTATATGGCTTTTCTTTTTTATTTAAATA
>JAGARY010000362.1 GCA_017622055.1 Treponema sp.
ATCACAAATCTCTTCATATTCCAACTCATTTTCTTCATCTTTTACAACTAATTCTTTATGTTTCTTCTGTAGAAAGTAAAACGAAATCACTGACAAAATAGTTACAACAACAAAAAAAGGTCCTATTGTAGTAACGACAAAAGAGAATGACATTTTAATTATTTTAAATGAAAATAAAAAATACCAGCAACTCATTAAAAATAAAATTAAAGTTGGAACAATATAAACTATTTTTATTTGTTTGTACCGCCAAAAACATGCAAAAAAAAGTGAAAAACTTGCTAAAAAACCAATTGCTGGCCAAAGTTGTTTTAAAGAATATGGAACAATTTCATTTACTAATAAAAACTGAAAAATTCCTAACAATAAAAATAAAACGCTAGAAAAAACTTGATATGCTTTTTTTGTTACTTTTAATGCCACAAAAACTGCAAAGATTCCTAATAAAACTTGAACAGTTGGCATTAAGGAAGTAAACAAGGCAGTGGCATTTCCCTGTTGCTTTGCAACAACAATAAAAACACCAACAAAAATTATAAGAGAAACACATAATATACAATCTAAAACTCTACTAAAAACTTTATGCATATTTTCCTCAATCTTTGTTATAATAACTTCTATTTTTAATCTTTACAATAATAAATCACTATGATAAATTCAACAATATGAAGATTCATCATTATTTTTTCTACGTAGCACTGATTATTTTTTCATTAAGCTCTTGCAACGCTTCTTCAAAGAATAAAAAAAGTAATAGTGATTTTACAGAAACTCAAGAACAATTGCAAATAATTTTAGAAACTCAAGAATTAAATCAGCAACAAAGATATATAATAATCAATCAGATGGCAAATAATTTGTTGGCAGCAAAAGATTACCAAGGGGTCATTCTATTTTTAACAGATTGGGTAGAAGCTAATCCCGATGATTTATACAATTCATATTGGTTATTAATGACAGCCTATGCCTATCTTTCAACTGGCGCAGAACCTGTTGCTGAATATTATTTTGATAGAATTTTAAATAAATGTCAGGATTTATTGGTAAAAGATCAATCTATTCATTTTATTTGTCTTCAAAATCTTATTCAAATTAGTAAAAATCCATCAAATAGAACAAAATATTTTAACGCATTAATTAACAGATTTCCTCAAAACATCAACACAACAGAACTTTATTTACGTCTTGCAATGGAATACGAAAAAGATAACCAATGGGATTTGGCTTTAAAAACATATTCTTTATTTTTGGAACAACCTGATGCTTTTACAATTCAAATTCCTGGTGAACCAGATGCATACAAAAAAGCTCGCCATTTGGTAGATTTTAACAATTCTTCTAAAGACTGGACTTTTGAAAGTTTACCTGCATTGGAAAAAGCGGTGAAACGAGCTATAAGAAATTACGATTGGCGTTCTTTAGATAAATATAAAGCAAAAATCAACTTCTTTTCTATGTCTTGGAAACAAGACGAAATGGATGCAAACTCTCAAGAAGAATTTTCTATGAAAGCTTGGATGAGAGGAAACAGAATTCGTTATAGTGAAGAACTTGACGAAACTTCTAACTCAAACGAAGCATATCTTAGAACTTGGTGATGGAGTACTTACGTTCCAGTTTGGTATTTGTATTTTAGAAAAGTTGACTTTCCTCTTGACCCAGATATTCATGGCACTTGGGAATGGGCAGGAATTTACATGGGTAACAAACTTTAATGAAAAAAATTTTCTTTATTTCTATATTTTGTATTTTTACATTAAACTCTTTTGCACAGGAAACTTCTTCTGAAAAATCAGATTCTGTAAATTATTCAGTAGAAAATTCAGCAGCAACTTCTATAGAAAATGCTACTGAAACTTCTGACATTATAGAAGCTACGGATGAAAAATCTTTAGAAAAAACAACACAAGAATCCCCGACTAATCAGGAAGTTGTTGAACAAAACGAAAATATAGAAACAATTCAAGATAAAAAAACAAAGTCAACTGAAGAAAACTTGAATGAAAAACCTGAAGTTCAAGAAGAATCAAAACAAGAATTAAAATCAAAAGAAAAATCCGAACAAAAAGTTGAAACAGAAACAAAATCTGAAGAAACAATAGAAAAATCATTAGCAGAAACATCAAATGAAGATTTACTAGCAGAAAATCAAGAAGAAACTGAATCACAAGAAAAAAAAATTGAATATAAACCACTGCCATTTGAAGGAATGGATCATCCAGAAGTTGAAAGATTTAGACAACGATATCTTTCTCCAAAATGGACAAAACTTTTACATGATTGTCTTGAAAATGCAATGGAATATAGACTTTTTGTGCGTCAAGCAATTGCAGAAAAAGGAATGCCAGAAATTTTAGAATATTTGCCTGTTGTAGAATCAAACTACAAAACAGCTGCAAAGTCAAAATCTGGGGCAATTGGAATGTGGCAATTCATGGCAAATAGCGTATATCCATTTTTAACACTTAATGATTATGTGGACCAAAGATTAGATCCATGGGCTTCTACAGATGCGGCTCTAAAAAAACTAACAGATAATTACAATTACTTTGGAGACTGGCTCATTGCAATTGCAGCTTATAACTGTGGTGTTGGGGCTATGAATAGAGTTTTAAAAAAATCAGAAAAAAAAGACTTTTGGTATTTAGTTGATAAAAAATTACTTCCAAAACAAACTGCAGAATATATTCCAAAATTGTTGGCAATTGCAGACTTGGCAATTAACGCAGAATATTACCAAATTGATTTACCTCACCACAATGAAGAATTTGAACTTTTGGAAAATGAAAAAAATGGCCATTTTGATTATATTTCAGTTTCAAAAGCCTATTCATTAACTGCATTGGCAAATAATTTACGAATGGACACAAAAACCATAAAACATTTAAATCCTTCATACACAATGGGCTTTACTCATCCTTCTAAAGAAAGCAAAATTCGACTTCCTTTAGGAATGAAAAGTGCTGCGGAAGAAGCAATCAAACAAATTGAACCAATTGATTTTCCAATTAAGTATAAAGTTGTTTCTGGGGATTCTTTATGGTCAATTTCACGTCGATACAAAACTACAGTTGATGCCATTTGTGAATTAAATAACATAAAAGAAAACGCCATACTAAAAATTGGAAAAATTCTTTATATTCCTTCAAAATAATCCGATATTCTGAAAAAGGTGGATTGTATGATTTTAAAAAAGAATAAAAAATCAATTTTAATTTTCAGTTTTTTGGCAATTTCATTTACTCAAGTTTTTTCCAACGAATCAAAAATCACTAAAACAAGTTCAATTGAATCAACAAGCAAAGTCAACTGGATTTCAAGAGATTTTTCTTCTGATTTAAAATTAGATGTTCAAAAATTAAAAATTCAGTTGCCTTCTGGAAAAAAAATTGCTTCAAATCATTTAAAATCAAAAATGCCTCAACTTATTCAACAACCTTTGCTTTCACTTTTTTATGATTCAAATTATTCGCTTTCGGATCAAGTAATTCAAAATAAAATCACATTAAACGATATTTTTACTTTTATTACAAATGGCTACAAAACACCAGATTCTTTTTCTCACGACTTAAAATCACTTAATTCTACAAACACAACAAACATCAACAATCTTGGTAAATTATTAATCAAACACGAATACGCCTACAAACCAGAACAACCAATTGATATAGTTTCTACAAGAGCATTTTCAGGAATTATTATTGATGCTCGAGGAAACTTGCCTGTTCGTGGTGAATACATAAAAGATGATACATATCCTTGTTTTTTTCCACAAATTTGGGATGAAGAAATGAATATTATTTTTGAAAAAAATTCTGTAACTCCAGATTTTGTAAAAAACAACGGACTTGTAAAATATCACTATTCAAATAATCTTTCTGATTACGAAGATAGAGTAGGTCTTGATCCATTGTACATAAAAGCAGTTGAAGTTTACGGTCGAAACAGAACAGACCCAATTATTAGTCGTGAAGATGCTTTAAAAATTCTTGCGGAACAAAAAAATATTGAATTACTAACACAAGGAAAAGTTGTAATTCTTTTAGATAAAGAAAATTTAATTTATGATGTTTCAATTCCAGAAAAGGATGAAAATTATTATGTTCATTATGAAGAAGTAAAAAATTATTTTTACGAAAACAAAGTGCCTGATGTTATTGTTAGCGATACAATTAATGGAATTTTATTTTCTGTAAACTTAAACTTTATTCCAGATTCACCAGAATTACTTCCTTCAGAAGCACCAAGAATTAAAGCAATTGCAGAAAATCTTAAAAATATTCTTTTAGATAACGGTTATACAATTTTGGTAGAAGGTCACACCGCTGATGTTGGAAAACCAGTTGGGCAATTAAATCTTTCTATTGAGCGAACTAGAACTGTAATGAACGCGTTAATTGACTACGGAATTGATGAATCTTTGTTCACTTATAAAGGCTACGGTGGAACTATGCCAATTGCAACAAACGAAACTGAAGAAGGTAGAGCTCAAAATCGCCGTGTAGATATTACAGCACGCCCAAGAGCAACTTACATTCAAAGAGATTGGAACTAATAAAAATACGTACGGTCAAGGCACGCTTTGCTCAAGGCCTTGACTCGTCCGTTTTTAGGATTTGTAATAAACCCTAAATCAGATGTCTAACAATACGACAATGACAGTTTAGGCTTTTTTGGAAGCCACCTTTGCCTTTTTGGCTTTTTTCACTTCGTAAAGAGTTTTGTCTGCAAGAGATAAAAGTTTTTCCAAATCGTATCCAACATC
>JAGARY010000363.1 GCA_017622055.1 Treponema sp.
GGTTTTTGTTCTATATCAGTTTGAGGGTTTGAACAACCAAGAAAAAACAGTAAATAAAATAATAAAAAAGCAAAAACCGCTTTCATGATGATATTATAATACGAATTTAATAAATCGTACAAGTAGTAATATAAAAATCAAAAAGAACTAAAATGTAAGAAAACTAGCCACCAATGTATATTCTAGGAACACGTTTATCTATTCCACAAGTAACTTCATATGGAATTGTATTAGCCCTTGTTGCAATATCAGAAGCATCCTGTAAAGCTCCCTTTTCTTTTGGACCAAAGACAATTACTTCGTGCCATCTTTCGATAGAACAAGTGTTGCCTAAATAAACCATACATTGATCCATACAAATTCTTCCACAAATAGGATACCCCTTCCCTTCTATGGCAACTAAAAGATTTTTTCCGTAATTTCTAAGAAGACCATCTGCATAACCTAAAGGGAGAACTCCAATATTAGAATCTTCAGTGGCAATCCATTCCCTACCATAAGACACGCTTTTGCCCTTTTCCATGTGGTTAATAGCAACAATGCGGCTTCTAAGCTCCATTACAGGCTTTAATTCAACTTTTTTGCCTATAGAATTAAGATATTCGGCAGTTATGTCACCAGGATAATAACCATATGTAATTAACCCAGGACGAACCATATCAAAGCAAGCTTCTGGATAACAAAAAATTCCTGCAGAATTTGAACAATGACAAATTCCAGGATTTATTCCTTCTGCTTTTATTTGTTGAATTAGATTATTAAAACTTTTAATCTGAGTTAAAGTATATTCTTTATCTTTTTCATCCAAGGAATCCGCCACAGGAAAATGAGTAAAAATTCCTGCTAAGGAAAGCCATTTATTATTTGAAATTTCTTTTGCCAAAGATAATGCATCTTCAATTTTACAACCAATGCGTCCCATTCCTGTATCAACTTTTAGATGAACAGAAACAACTTTGTTATGCTTTTGGGCAGCAGTAGCAAACATTTCTATTAACTGGGAATCAAAAATTACAGGTGTTAAATTATTATCGATTATTTCATCAAATTCAGAAGGATTAGGCAGGCTAAGAACTAAAATAGGAATTGAAATATTAGCTTGTCTAAGTTGAACTCCTTCGGCAACTGCTGCCACCGCAAAATAATCAACCCCACACTTCAAGGATTCTTTGGAAATTGCTTCAGCTCCATGTCCATAGGCATCTGCTTTTACAGGAATACAAATTTTTGTTGCCTTTGGAATTATTTTTTTAATTTCTAAAATATTATGCCTAAGATTATCAAGATAAATATTTGCAAACGTAGCTCTCATTTGATTTTATAATACAACTTCAGCAAGTTATTTTCAACAGCTATTGTTTTTTTTTTCATGTAGTATTAATATACATTTAATGGCTAAAAAAAATTTAGTCCATAACACAACTTTATTATTATAAAATACATTATCTTTTTCATAAAAATTTTTTCTAGGAGTTATTTTTCATGAAAAATAAACACAGTGTTCTAATTTTAATAGTTATTTTAGTTTTTTGTACAGCTTGTACTACAACTAATTCTGCAACTTCAACTGCTTCTGTTACAGAGCAAGAAGAAATTTTTCAACAAGATATACCTGTAGAAAAAGAAATAAATCTGGCTGAAAATAATTCTAACAATAGCGAAAAAGAAGCTCCAACAGAGGATATTTCAAATACAACAA
>JAGARY010000364.1 GCA_017622055.1 Treponema sp.
CTATTCTTTCTCCACCTAAAAAGTAGGTTTAAATTTTGGTATATATGGGAGTGGGAAAAAAAGCGGAGCAAAGGTTAGTGGGGTTCGAACAATTGAAGCCGATGGTATCAAAGGTCTTTCTTAAAACTAAGTACAGAGCGAGTATTTTTTACGTTTTTATTTCCATTTTTTCAAAATAATTGAATACTTGTAAAAAATTACGAGCGTCGAGGCTTCTCGGTGAGAATCCCCACTGTTCTTTGCGGAAGCATTTTTTTTCGAATCGATATTTCTTTAATTTAACCCTCGTTTTTTATATATTGATTTTTGCAATTGCTTTTTGGGCCGCATCTGGGTAAACTTCTAGCAATTGCAAAAAATCATCTTTTGAAATTGTCATAATTTCGCAAGGTGTTACAGTTTTTACTTCTGATTTTCTTTTTTGATTCAAAATGCAATCAGGTTCCCCAAAAAAAGTTCCCTGGTCATAATATTTAATTTGATTTTCTAGATATTCGTAAACAGTTCCCCGCTTTAAATAATAAACAAAATTTGGCTTATCATCTTTTAAAAATACAGATTCATTTGCATCCAAAAAGAGTGTGTTTTCTTTAGTTTGAATTAACGAAGGATTTATAAACAAAATTCTATGTAAAATTGCATTAAAAGAAAGTGAATCAAATTCCGGAAGAAGATAAATTTCACCCTTTAGCATAGTGTTAAAATTGTGAGAAACATACATCATTTGGGCACAAAACAAAAAAATCAAAAAGAAAATATAAACTTTCAACATCATTATGATAAGAGTGCTAATTGTGCCATAAATAGAATTATAATTTGTTGTGTTCAAAAATAAGTTTAAGAAAAATGAAATAATAAAAATTGTTCCCGTACAAATTGCTGCATAAAAAAAGCACATACGGTTTTTCTTTGAGATTTGGGAAGTAAATCTGTAAATGAGGAAAACAATCAAAAAGAGTAGGGAATAAGCAATAATACCAATGATTAATTTAGGGTTTGCATGTAAAAACGAAGGTAAATGCTTCTTAAAAAATTGGAAAAATGGAAATTTCAGAGATTCATTTATAATAAAAACTACAATTGTTACAATAATAATCATTGCAACTACAATAAATTCAAACAAAAATGTAAATACTTGAATTAAAAAAGATTTTTCTGTAGTAGTTTTGTGAAAAATTATGTACATTGCCCGTACAACAGATAAAAACATTTTTCTTGCCATCATAATAATCCAAACTGCAAGAAAAATATTAATAAAACTTAAAGATTTTATATCAAGCAGACTATTAATAAAAGGTTTTATATCAACATAGTTTTCTACCAAAGCCGCAATTTTCATTACAAAATCTAAAGCGGCTGGAGAAAATGAAATTATAGTTGTTAAAATTGTTACAGAAATTACACAAATAGGAATAAATGAAAAAACGAAACTAAAAGAACAAGCACAGGCATTTTCCTGCAAAACGTTTTTCTTAAAGTTAGAAAAAGTTAAATAAATAAACTGAAAAAACTTTAAGAAAATTGTTTGTCTTGTTTTAGTTTCGCTTTTATTTTTCATTTATAATAAAAATAATAAATTATGATTCTAAAGTTGTAACATCGGCAGCAAGTTGTTCTTCTTTTGCATAAACATTTAATGCATCAAGCATATCGTCCATGTTTCCCATCATAAATCCAGGCAAGTTGTGAGCACTGTAGTTAATACGGTGATCAGTTACACGGTCTTGAGGGAAGTTGTAAGTTCTGATTTTTTCTGAACGAGCACCAGAACCAACCATGCTAGAACGAGCTGCTGAACGTTCAGCTTGTTTTTTGCTTTCTTCTAAATCAAAAAGTCTTGCACGAAGCACACGGAATGCCTTTTCTTTATTTTTGATTTGTGATTTTTCGTCTTGCTGAATTACAACTAAACCAGTTGGAATATGAGTTAAACGAACTGCCGAGTCTGTTGTATTTACACACTGACCACCAGGACCACCAGCACGCATAACGTCAATACGAACATCACTTAGTTTAATTTCAATTTCTGTTTCTTCAGCTTCTGGCAAAACTGCTACAGTTGCTGTTGAAGTTTGTAATCTTCCTTGGCTTTCTGTTTGTGGAACACGTTGAACACGGTGAACACCACTTTCCCATCTTAAAGTTCCATAAACAAATTTTCCAGAAATAGAAGTTACAATTTTATTGAATCCACCAACTTCAGTTTCTTGGGCTTCCATTGTTTCTGTTTTCCAGCCTTTTCTGTCTGCAAGATGAGTATACATTTCCCACAAATCACGAACAAACAAACTTGCTTCATCACCACCGGCCGCAGAACGAATTTCAAGAATAATATTTTTTTCATCAAGAGGATCAGGTGGAACTAGTTTTAATTTAATATCTTCTTCAAGTTTTGGTAAGCGTTCTTCAAGCTCTTTTAATTCTTCACGAGCCATTTCTTTCATTTCTGCATCATCTTCTGCAGTAATCATTTCTTTTGCATCTTGAATACCAGTTAAAACTTTTTTGTATTCATCAGAAAGAGCACAAACTTCGCTTAAATATCCGTGCTCACGCATTGTATCCTTGTACTTTTTTGCATCCTTTACTAAATCAGGATCCATAACAAGTTCGTTAACTTCTTTAAAACGCTTTTCGCATTCTTCAAGTTTTTTAATTAAATCCATAATAGAATAATATATCATAATATGGAGATATCCTGCAAGGGCTGATTTTTGGTCTGATTTTTGAGCAAAAAAAAAGCAACCAGACTTTATAAAATCTGGTTGCAAAATCAGGAAGATTTATTCTATTTCATTAATTCAACATCTTTTAGATAAACTTCTTTAGCAAGGTTTGTCCACAATTGAATACCAATTACCTTCTTTTTTGGATCAAAGTTTTTGTTCCAAACTTCATCCCATTTAAGATCAAATGTCCATGTTGTCCATTCATCTTTTTTTACAGAACTAGAAGTGTAGCAAGACATAGAATGTTCGTTATTAGCACCCATTTCTTCATACATAACACCAATATTGTAGTGTCCTGAATATCCATCAAAACCAGCAATTGAGTATTTAATAAATTTCAAATCTGTAGCAGGAACTGGTTCATCAAACATAAATGCAAGACGAATTTCACCTTTACTGTTTTTTGTTGCTTTTACACATTTTTCATCAAGGTAAACAGTTTCTTCAACAGTTGCTTTTTTTAATTCAGCAGGTTTCTTTTTTGAATAGTCTTTATCAACCGAAACAGTTACATTTCCAAATGCAGACAAATTGTTTCCAGAAGTTGAAGTTACAGGATCAGCAAACATTGCTCCAGCCATAAATAAAGATGCGAGAATTACAGTAAGTTTTTTCATTTTTCCTCCAAATTGATTGTTCCTTACTAATTAACAATCAATATAATTTTTCATAGTGGTTTTCCCCTATGTTTTCCATATTAGAATAATTATACATCAGTTTTTAAATAAGAAAAGAAAAATTTATTTTTTTTATGATTGTTTGCCTTTTCTATGTAATAGGTGTATAATTTATATGATGACAAATACAGTTGCCCTTCAAAAATGTTATGAATACAACTTTGAAGAAGTTTATAAATCAATAATTTCTCTTTTAGAACTCGTGCCTCCTCCAGATTTTAAAGGTAAAACTGTATTGTTAAAACCAAATATTTTGTATCCAAAAAAGCCTGAACTTGCAGTTTGTACACATCCAGTAGTTGTTGGTGCTGCGGTAAAAGCATTTGTAGATAAAGGTGCTGGAAAAGTTTTGGTTGGAGAAGCCCCTGCCATTGCAAATTCAACTCACGCTGCAAAAACTGTTGGAATGTATGATCAAGTTGTTGCTAACGGTGGTGAATGGGCAGATTTTTCTAAATCAGTAGAAGTGCCTTGCCCAGATGGAAAAATTGTAAAAAAATTTAATTTTGCAGAACCTTTTTTACAAGCTGATTTAGTTGTTTCTCTTTCAAAACTAAAATCACATCAGTTTATGTCTTACACAGGTGCAATGAAAAATCTTTTTGGATTAATGGTTGGTCTTGAAAAAGCCGAACAACACTATAGATTCCCTAACAAAGAAACTTTTGGAGAATTCCTTACAGATTTAAACGTCACAGCTAAAGCTCAGTACGGAATTATGGACGCAATTGTTGGAATGGATGGACCTGGAGGGCCAGGAAGTGGAAATCCTATAAAATTAAATTTCCTAGCTGCCTCTGATAATATTTTAGCTTTAGATTGGAAATGTGCTTCTTTGGTTGGCTATAATCCTCATAGAATTCCTAATTTGGACGCTGCATTAAAACGTGGAGTATGGCTTTCTTCAGAAAAAAACATTACAACTGTTGGCGAAAATGAATCAAACTGTAAATGTCCAAACTTTAAAATTGTAAAAAATCCTTCAAAAACACTTCAAATTATGATTCCAGGTTGGGTCAATTTTATTGCAAAGAAGTTTTTTGAAAAAACTCCAAGATTTAATTCTAAAAAATGTGTTCGCTGTGGACGTTGTAAACAGATTTGTCCTGCCCACATAATTGAATTGAATGGAAAGAATAAAACAGCAAATTTAACTGATAAATCAAAATGTTTACACTGTTTCTGCTGTCATGAAATTTGTCCAGAAGATGCAATCAAATTGAAAAGATTTTAGATTTTATTTATAGAAGAAAAGAGTTACAAATTATTCCATTTACCTTCAACGCAAAGACCTGTAATATGGCGGGCTCTAAACTGAACAAAACAACCGCAATTCATACACGTCATTCCGCCAATAAGTTTGGCACAATTTTTACAAATATCAAGTCGTTTTTTATAAATCTCGTCTCCAACGTAATCAGAGATTTGTTCTTGAAATGCCATTTCTTCTACAAGTTCGGGTGTCATTTCCAAAGAGGATAAATATGCCTTTGTTTCGCATTCAGGACAAATCTCTTTTTTCATTTTTGTTTTGTTATTTTAGATGTTTGATAAATCATCTTGAGAAATCATTACAATTCCAGCATCTTCCAAAACTTTTTCTGTTACGGGAACATCTGAACAACGCAAAATCATACAAGCTGTATTTGTTTTTGAACCTGTAAAACCATACATGTATTCAACGTTGCGTCCATTTTGTCCTAAAAGTTTTAAAATTGAATTTAGGCTTCCAGCTTCATCTGGAATTTGAATTGCAATAACGCCATTTGCTTTTATTACATAATCATTTTCTTCCAAAAGTTTTGCAGTTTCATCTGGATTATCAACAATCAATCTTACAACGCCAAAATCGCTTGTGTCTGCAAGCATAATGGCACGCATATTAACATTGTTTTTTGCAAGAACATCTGTTAATTCAGAAAGAGTTTCTGGTTTATTTTCAATAAAAATTGAAATCTGTTTAATAGTCATTTTTGTACCTCCGAAAAATATTTTCATTTCAAGATTTTCGTAAGAAAATCGTAGCAATTTTACTCATTATGTCATTGCGAGACCTTTAGGTCGTGGCAATCATTGCTCCCTGGCGAGCATGCAGAATACGTTTTACTTGTTTCTGGATTACTTCGCTCCGCTCGTAATGACGTTTAATTCTGAATTCTGAATTTATATCAGCTTTCTTGTGTCAATTACACGTTTTGCTTTTCCTTCGCTGCGGGCAATTGATTTTGGAGCAACCAATTTAACTTTTGCCTTAATTTGAAGAACTGTAAGCAATGCCGCTTCAAGAGCTTTTTCTTCTTTGTTGATTTCTGCAACAACGTCACTGAATTTTTCTGGAACCATTTCTACTTTAATTTCAAAAGTATCGTTGTTGTTTTCACGACCAACAATAATTTGATAGTTTGGTGGATATCCATTTTGTAAAAGCACAGTTTCAACCTGACTTGGGAATACGTTTACACCGCGAATAATCAACATATCATCAGTTCTTCCCATTGGTTTTGCCATACGAACAAAAGTTCTTCCACATTTACAAAGTTCGCTATTTACCATACAAATATCTTTTGTGCGGAAACGCAACAATGGGAACGCTTCTTTTGTAATTGCAGTAAATACTAATTCACCTTTTTGACCAGCTGGAACTTGTTTTCC
>JAGARY010000365.1 GCA_017622055.1 Treponema sp.
CTTTGTGAGGTGCATCAAAAATGTTATTTTCTCTTCCAAGTTTTACAACATTACAAACAAAATTCCAAAATCCAAAGATTTTACCAGCATAATTTACAGAATGTTCAAAAACTTCTTTGTTCCATAGGGCATCTGTTACTGTTTCCACATCTTTTAAGAAAATCATATCATCATAACTTAAATATGGAGTAGAAAAAGTTTCGTAAACAGGATTTTCCATCCATTGCCAGCCGTTTTTTTGAGCAAAAAGTTCCATTTGAGTTCCGTGCAAAACTTTTAAAAATCCAAGTTGAAGAGCATCTGGTTTTAAGCTCATAACAAAATCATAAGATTTCCCAAAAGATTCCAAATCTTCATAAGGAAGACCCGCAATTAAATCTAAATGTTTGTGAATTGTAGAGGGAATGTTTTTTACATTTTGAGCAAGTTTTTCAATATTATCTGAACGGGAAACTGCTTTTAAAGTTTGTTTATTTGCCGATTGAACTCCAATTTCAAATTGCATTACTCCTTTTGGAACTGTTTGTAAAAATTCAATGGCTTTTTGGCTCAAATATTCCGCTTCAATTTCAAAATGAAACATTGTTTTTTTGTTGTGATTTTGCACAATGTAATTCCAAATGGCAATATATCTTTCTTCTTGCAAATTGTAAGTTCGGTCCACAAATTTTACCAAAGAAACATTTGCGTCCAAAAACTTTTGTAAATCAGAAAAAACTCGCTCCAAAGGCATAAATCTAACTCGTTTATCTAAAGAAGACATACAATAACTGCAAGAATAAGGACATCCTCTAGAACTTTCGTAATAAAAAATCTTATTTTCTAAACTCAAATCTGGATACGCAAAAGGAAGTTCGTCCAAATTATGAATTAAATCAACCGCCCCTGTAAAATGAATTTTTTGATTTGTATTTTCAATTTGGGGGTAATAAAGGCCTTTTATGTTTTTTTGATTGATTTTTTCTATTAACTCGACTTTTGTGATAGGTTTATTGTGTGTTTCTGCAAAAAGATTAAAAAGATTACAAACAGTTTTTTCACCTTCCCCAGAAATAATTAAATCTAAAGTTGGCAATTTTGAAAAATAAACTTGTGGGGCAAAACCAAATTCTGGTCCTCCGGCAAAAATAAAAACATTTGGAATAATTTTTTTTAAGTCGGCAATGATTTTGCAAACAAATTCTGCGTTCCAAATGTAAGTGGCAAAAAGAACTACATTTGGTTTTTCTTGGGAAATTCCTCTGTAAATTTCTGCAATTGGCTGATTAATTGTGAACTCTGCAAAATTGCAAACAAAATCATCATTTACAGCTGCATTTTGATTTACATATTCGCAAATTGACCGAACTGCCAAACAAGTGTGAGAATAAGAAGCGTTTACACCAACCAATAAAAATTTCATAAAAACATTGTATCAAATTCTTTTGCTTTAAACCAACATTTTTCCCTAGTTGTAAATAAAATAAAAATTTCATATACTTAAAAAATATGTCAAAAGAAAAACGACAAAATGTGCGTTATAAAGAAGTTGGAAAAGTAATATCTTCGGATTTATGTGCAATTTCTGGTGTTCTAGATGATATAAGTTTAACAGGTTGTAAAATTCATTTTGCGTGTCCTGTTGTTGTAGATTTAGATTGCGAATATAACGTAAGCATTTCAATTTCTAGAAATACTCAAGACGAATCTCCGTTGCAATTAGTTTGCCAACCTCAGTGGTGTAATGAATGTTCTGGAACAACTTTTGTAGGCTTAAAAATTCTTTTTTCTCCAGATGCTAGTCGGCTAAAAGAATTGATTACAATGATTGAACAAGACAGCGAAGATGATATTCTTTCTGAAATAGTTGAAAGTTAAAATTATAAAATATGGCAAATACAAAAACTGAATTAAATGGAATTGCATTTCTTGCTTTTGAAGATCAAGTTGAATTGCTTTTTTCCGAATTAAAAAACAGATTTAATTTTACTCAAAAACCTTCAGCCCGCTACGGTGATTTAATTTATTTTGAAAATAAAAATGATTTTTTAGAATGTTCTAAGGGAAAATATCCTTACTGGGCTTGTTCTGTTATGGAAAATCCTTTTTTACTTCAATTTGATTCTATTGGAAATGCTGCAACTTCATTAAAAGAAATTCAACGGAATTGGGCACCATATCAATTTACTTGTTTTCGTCGGGCTCAGTTAATTCAAGAAAAGTTGCCTTACATCAATTTAAAAGAACGAAAGTTTCCTGTTGTAATTCCTAATTCTCCAATGGGACTTTATACTTTAATTGACGAACACACAATGATTGCTTCGGCTCAAACTTCAAGTTTTATTCCAGCTGGAAGAATTCGTTTTGTGGAAGATCACGAAAATCCACCAAGCAGAGCATATTTAAAAGTTCAAGAAAGTTTAACAATTGCAAATAGTTTTTTAGGTGCAGAATTGCCAAATGAAAATTCAAAATGTTTTGAAGCGGGAGCCTGCCCTGGTGGATGGACATGGGTTTTTGTTGGTTTAGGTTCAAAAGTTCACGCTGTTGATAGAGCAGAATTGGCACCTGAATTAATGGAAAATCCTTTGGTAAAATTTCAAGCACATGATGCATTTACTTTAAAACCTTCAGAAATTGGCCCTGTTGATTGGGTTTTTAGTGATGTAATTTGTTATCCAGAACGTCTTTTAAAATGGATAAATGAATGGCTTGAAAGCGGCATGACAAAAAATATGATTTGTACAATTAAAATGCAAGGTGAAATTGATTGGCCTTTAATTCAGCAATTTGCAGATATTCCAAATAGTTATGTTTGCCATTTGAATTACAATAAACACGAATTAACTTGGATTAACATTCAAAAATAGTTGAATTATTAATTATAATTTCTTCAATTAAATACGCATTTTAATATCATTTTTACTGACAATTTTACTGACGAAATTGAAAATTTATAGTACAATTTTTAGTGTGAAGAATAATTTTAAAATTAGTGATATAAAAGCCGTAGCATTTGATATTGATGGAACTCTATACAGAACTTGGAAATTGAACTTAAGAATGAGTCTTCATTTTCTTTGCCACAATATTTTCTTTTTACATTACGGCATTGCAAGAAAAGAACTTCGAAAACTTCCTGCAGACAAAAATTTTGTGCAACTTCAAGACCAAATTATGGCAAAAAGATTAAAATGTACAGAGGAAGAAGCTCACAAAAAATTAGATAAAGTTGTTTATACTGGACTAAAAAAATATTTTCCACATATAAAACCTTGTAAAGGTGTTGTGGAGTTAATAAAAAAATTAAAAGCAAATGGATATAAAATTGCATTGCTTTCTGATTTTCCTCCAGAACAAAAAGGGGATACTTGGGGACTTTTGGAATATTGCGATGTGGTTTTAGGTTCTGAAGATGTTGGTGCTTTAAAACCTGCTAAAGAAGCTTTTGAAGCACTTGCAGTAGCGTTAGATTTACCTGCGGAACAGATTTTATACGTTGGAAATAGTCATAAATATGATGTTGAAGGCTCTAAAAATGCAGGATTTAAATCGGCGTGGTTAACTTCTGTAATTTCTGGCTTTTTTGGAAAAAAATCTGACTTAGCGGATGTTACTTTTAGCAGATATTCGCAGTTGGAAAAAATATTTTTTGATGAATCATAGCATAGTAAAATAAATAATATATTGGGTGGGAAAAAATGGAATTGGCAATTGCTATTTTAGTTTCTTTGGTTATATCTCTTGGAATTTCTATTTATTTTTACAAAATAAATTTGGAAAATAACAAATCTACACAAGTAAAACGTTTGGCAGACAAAAAAATTGACGATATTAATGAAAATTATAGCAAGATTGTAAATCAATATAATTTGTTAGTTTCTGACTTTAAGGCACAACAATCACAAGCAAATTCTGCAATTAGGGTTTTTACAAGTCAAAATGAAGAATTCAAAGAAAAAATTAAAACATTGGAAAATAGCCTAAAAGCAATTGAAACAATAGAAGCAAAAATCAATGGATATTCTTCTGTTTTAAACGATTTAAACGAAATGACTGAACAAGTTGAAGAAAATTTAAGTCGCATCCAAAAAGAAAATGGATTAATCAAGAAAACAACTGAAGAATTGGCAAAACAACAACAATCGGTGGACGCAATTTCAAAAGCAATTCCAAAAATCTCACAAGATTTTGCAAAAAAGAACGAAGAACAATTAAATTCAATAGGAACTTCTTTATTAGATTCATTTAAAAATTCGGTATTAAAACTTGAAACAGAAACTAAAGAGGCTCAGCAAACTGCGGAACATGTTTTGCTTACAATTAAACAAAGTATTCAAAATGCATACACAGAAGCTGCAAATAAAGCAAAATCTTTAGAAGATATGGCATTTAATCATTTGAGTGAACAAGCAAATTTAAGATCTGAAGAATACAAAAAACAGTTGGAAGGTCAATCAATTAAAATTCATTCAGAAATTCAAGAAAACATTACTCAAGTTAGAAACGAAATAAAAGAACGAATTGAAGCAACAAATTCAGAAGCAGTTGAAAGTTTTAAAACAAAACTTTCGGAAATGAATGCAAGTTATGAGAAAAAGTATCAAGATTTGCAATCAAAATATACAAAACAATTGGAAGCAATTGATGGAAAAAATGATGTTTTTGTAAATAAGTTGAATTCCAAGTTTGAAGAAGATCACAAAAAAATATTAAATACTTATGAAGCAGCTTTTGAAAAAATTTCTGGAGTTGAAGCAGAATATAAAGATCGAGTTTCTAGTATTGAACAAAAAATGATTCAGTCTTTTGAAACTTTAACAGAAGATTTGACGCAAAAAGTTCAACAATGTAATGAAACAACTTCTTTCTTGCAAACAGGAATTGATAATAATTCTTCAAAAATGGCAGTTATAAAAGAAGAATTGCAAGCAGAAGTAAATGATGCAAAACAACAATTAAACGATATTTTACAATCTGTAAGAAAAGATATTTCAGATGAAGTTTCACAAATTCAAAACTCTCTTTCTACAAGTTTTGAAAATTCTAAAAATTTACTTCAGTCTGAATTTGAAAATATTACTAACGAAATTCAAACAAAATTTGAAAGTTCTACAGGTGAAATTCAAACAAAATTTGAAAATTCTAAAAATGAAATGTTATCAAACTTTGAAAGTTCAAAAGAAATTATTCAATCAAATTTTGCTGGTGTTGAACAAAGATACAAAGAAATGTTTGATTCGGCTTTAGTTCAAGCAGATGAAAAAGAAAAAAATGCAATGGCCGAAATTACAAAAAAATCGGAAGATTATATTCAAAGTTATAGCAATCAATTAAACGAAAAAATTCAACAATTGCAAACTGAATTAACTTCAACTTTGCAAAATGTAAGTTCCGATGCAAAACTGTCTGTTTCTCAAGCTCAAGACGCTGTTGTGCTTCTTCAAAATGAATGTGAAAAAGCCCAAATTACAGCAGATAAGCTTAAACCAGAAATTGAAAAGAAAATTGCCGAAGTTTCCACA
>JAGARY010000366.1 GCA_017622055.1 Treponema sp.
AAAAATCCTTTCAAACCAAGCGACAGATATAAAAAATAAAATTCAAAGTCTTGAAAAAACACTTTCTTCAATTGAACAATTAAAATCAGAAGTTCTGCAAATGCAAAGTGTAGATTTTAAAAAATATGCAGACATCATCGTAAATCTACAAATGGAAAACGAGTATTATTATCTAATCAAAAAGTTTGATGATGATGTTTTAGACCATGTTAGAAATCAATTTACAAAAGATTCTGGGCTTGATTTTTTGGCAAGATTTAATCACTTGAGCGATGAACTTTTAAAACTAAAAAGAGCAAATGAAAATCCAAAAAGTGAAAAAAGTCAAAAAATAACAAAAGAATACTGGAATTTAATTATGGAATTTACCAATGGCGATATGTCGCTGCTTCCAAAACTTATGGAAATGGGAAAAATTCAAAATGCTACAAATGAGATTGAAGAAAAGCAAGTTGAAATTAATGATTTTTTGGAGTCGGCTTTGGAATTTTATTTTTCAACATTGCAGCAAAATCCTTTTGAAAATGTGGGAGGAAATTAATAATGTCTTATGCAATAAAAGTTTCAAATCTTAAAAAAAGTTATGGATCAAATCTTGTAATAAAAGGAATTGATTTAGAAATTTTTTCTGGGGAAGTTTTTGCTTTGCTTGGTGTAAATGGAGCTGGAAAAACTACAACTTTGGAATGTATAGAAGGTTTGCGAAAATATGATAGTGGATCAATTTCTGTAAATGGAAAATTGGGCATTCAACTTCAGTCATCATCTTTGCCTTCCCACATAAAAACAATAGAAGCCATTAAACTTTTTTCTAAATGGAATAAAACAAAAATTGACTCCTCTTTACTCGAAGCTCTAAACATAAACGATATTGAAAAAAAGCAATATAATCAAATGTCAGTTGGACAAAAAAGAAGATTGCATCTGGCTTTGGCGTTAATTTCTAATCCAGACATAATTTTTCTTGATGAACCAACAGCCGGATTAGACGTGGAAGGTCGATTTGCTTTGCACCAAGAAATTAGAAAATTAAAAAATCAAGGAAAAACAATTGTTTTAGCAAGCCACGATATGGCAGAAGTTGAATCTTTGTGCGATAGAATTGCAATTTTGAATGAAGGTAAAATTGCTTTTTGCGGAACTGCCGCTGAACTTTCAGAAAAAATTGGAAAAAAATATTTTATACAAATCAAAACAATCCAAGGAATCCAAACTATAGAAACAGATAATATTGAAACTTCACTTATTCAAATCCTTACAGAAATAAAATCAAAAGGACAAAAAGTTTTAGATATAAAAGTAGACAGTGGAACTTTGGAACAACATTTCATGGAAATGGCAAAAAAACGATAAATTAAAAGGAAAAAAAAATGAAAGCTTTTTTATACGGATTATTTTTACAAATCAAATTAGACATAAGAAGTAAATCTCTTTTGGTTACTTGCTATATTGTACCATTAATTTTCTTTGCATTAATGGGTGGAATTTTTACATCTGTAATGCCAGAAATGAAAGAAACTTTAATTCAAGCAATGATTGTTATGGGCGTTTCAATGGGAGCGTTTATAGGACTTCCTCCTTCATTAATAGAAACATATTCTGGTGATATTAAAAAAATGTATCAGGCAAACGGAGTTCCACTCTATTTGGGCTTAGTTACAATGTTCATTTCTTCACTTGTTCACCTAACAATAATGTCTTCTATTATTGTTGTTTTATCTCCTGTGTTTTTTGATGCTGAACTTCCTAAAAATTTACCACTTTTTTACGGAGCGTTAATAATTTTTATAGCAGTTTCTTTAAGTCTTGGAAGCATTTTGGGACTTTTAGTAAAAAATCAAGCAAAACTTACAATGTTTGCACAATTAGTTTTTTTACCTTCAATAATGCTTTCTGGAATAATGTTTCCTTCAGATTTGCTTCCAAAAGTTTTATATGTATTGGGAAAACTTTTTCCAGCAACTTGGGGCTACAATTTAATGCTTTCAACAGATTTTCAATTTAAGAATTTGTGGTATCTTATTTTGATTTTTGTTTTTGCAATAATAATTTGCTGTGTTTTGTTAAACAGAAAATCAAAAAAATAATTTATAAAACCATAAAAAAAAGGCTGTCTACGAAGTAAAAACTTCTAAGACAGCCCCATCTTTTCTAAAAATTATCTAGCGTATTCAATAATTCGTGTTTCCCGAATCATAGTAAGTCTAATACGTCCAGGATAACGTAAATCGTTTTCGATTTGTTTTGCAATGTTTCTTGCCAAATCTTTTACTTCGTTATCAGGAATCTTTTCGTTATTTACTAAGATTCTTAATTCACGTCCCGCTTGAATTGCATAAGCTTTTTCAACACCGTTAAAACCTTCCGCAATTGCTTCAAGATTTTCAAGACGTTTTACGTAATTGTCAATTGTTTCGCGTCTAGCACCAGGTCTAGCAGCAGAAATTGCATCAGCAATTTGAACAATTACAGCTTCCAAAGTTTCGGCTTGAATGTCGTTGTGGTGAGCTCCAATTGCATTTACAACACGAGCATCTTCTCCCATTTTACGAGCCATTTCAGCACCAACTTCTGCGTGGTTCTGATCGCTATCAGTTTCTGCACCTTTACCAATATCGTGTAAAATTGCAGCACGTTTAGCAAGTTCTCTGTCTACTCCAATTTCTGCGGCCAACATACTTGCAGCCATGGCAACTTCTTTAGAGTGTGTAAGAACATTCTGACCATAACTTGTTCTAAAATAAAGACGACCCAAAGCACGAACACCGTCTGCATTCATGTTGTGAATGCCCAAATCGAATAATGCTTTTTCGCCTTCTTCATATATTTTGTTTTGAATTTCATGTGTAACTTTCAAAACAACTTCTTCAATTCTTGCAGGGTGAATTCTTCCATCAGAAATTAATCTTTCAAGAGATTCCTTAGCAATTTCTTTTCTAACTGGGTCAAAACAAGAAATTACAACTGCTTCTGGAGTATCATCAATAATGATATCAACACCAGTTAATGTTTCTAATGTTCTAATATTGCGTCCTTCACGACCAATAATGCGACCTTTCATCTCATCACTTGGCAAAGAAACTGTAGTAACTGTAATATCACTTGTTACTTCTGGCGCAATACGTTGAATTGTAGTTATTAAAACATCTTTTGCTTTTTTTTCAGCTGTCAATTGAGCTTCTTGTTCAATCTTGTTAATTAAACCTTGAGCATCATGACGAGCTTCGTTTTCAAGATTTTTAATAATCAATTCTTTTGCTTCTTGTGCAGACAAACCAGAAATCTTTTCTAGTTCAACTCTGTACATTTCTTCTTGCTTTGCAAGAGCTTCTTCTCTTTTAGATAAAGCATTTTTTTGCTCTGCAAGTTCTTTTTCACTTTTTTCAAAATCTGCTGCACGCTGTTCTAGTAATTCTTCTTTTTTATTTACTTTAGCTTCAAAGCGTTGAATTTCAGCACGTCGTTCTCTATTCTCCCGTTCTTGCTGATTTCTTTCCCGAATGAGTTCATCTTTTGCATTTAACAAAATTTCTTTTTTTTGAGCTTCAGCTTCTCTAATTGCATCCTGTTTTACACGTTCTGCTTTTTGTTCTGATGCTGTTAATTGAAATCTGGCATAAATCCAGCGAATAATCCATCCAAGAACAATTCCAACGAAAGGGAGAACAATATACCATACTACTTGTGGCATTAGTTATCTCCTTCATTTTTTTATAGAATAGTTCACCGTATATTTTACTCCAAAATAGATGAATTTGTCAAATAGTTTTCTATTTATATAGAATATATAGAGAATGGTTTTATAAAATTTTTAGGCGGTTCCCTGCCATTCGCAAGTATTTTTTCGCTTTGCTCAAAAATCTTGCTGGCAGGTCGCGCTTTTCGCACTTCGCCGTCTACCGCGGCTCATCCCTCGCTTTGCTCGGGACTGCTGCGCAGGTGCTACAATCGCTAACCGAAAGTTTATCAGGGCAAAAAAAAACATCGTTTCAAAAGAAACGATGTTTAGCGGCTCCTGCTGGGCTTGAACCAGCGACACACGGATTAACAGTCCGTTGCTCTACCGACTGAGCTAAGGAACCAAACGTTTTGTCAACGTGAGTATTAATATAATGAATAAAATATTTTGTGTCAACAGTTTTTCAATAAATTTTTAATTTTTTGTAGGTTTATTTTAAACACTATTTGATACAAAAACTACAATGACGTTGAGACGCTCCCAGTCAAGCGAACTGTAAAAGATGCTATCGAACTTTTAAGGAATTGTGATTTAGGTCAAATGGTTCGCTACGCTGCCACCATTTGA
>JAGARY010000367.1 GCA_017622055.1 Treponema sp.
ATTTTTTTTAAAATTTCATTCATTTTATTTCTCCTTGCACCACTACAAACTTTATTTTCTAGATTGCCACGTCGCTTCGCAACCTTACAACTCTCTTACACTGTATTTTGCGTTAGCAAAATACAAATCCGTGTGGCACCCTCTCTCCCTTGCGCCACTTCCTCTCTCTGAATTCCGAATTCTGAATTCTGAATTTTTCCTAATTCTTCATTTAGAAGTCTGAATTCAAAAAATATTTTTTTGCGTTATAATAACTAATTTTTTCCACCATAGTTCCAAGTGTTTTTATATCATTTGGATATTCGCCATTTTCCACCAAGCCACCAATAAAATTACACAAAATGCGTCTAAAATATTCATGACGAGGGAAAGACAAATAACTTCTTGAATCTGTAAGCATTCCTACAAATCCACCCAAAACACTTGTTCTTGCAAAAACTCTAATTTGTTCAGCAATTCCATCTTTGTGATCATTAAACCACCAAGCAGGTCCAAATTGAACTTTTGCAAAACCAGTTTCAAAGTCACTAGAATTATACAAACTATTAAAATTGCCACACATTGTTGCCAAAGCTTCGTTATCTTTTGGATTAAGATTATACAAAATTGTTTTTGGCAAAGTTCCGCTTTCTTCAATTTTTGATAAAAGAGAACTTAATTGTGGAGCAAAATTAAAATCAGCAAGACTGTCGTTTCCAACATTTTTACCACGTTTTGCCAAAAGAACTTTAGAATTATCTCTTAAAGCACCAATATGAATCTGCATTACAAGATTTTTCTTTCCGTAAAGAAGTCCAAGTTGAGTTAACATATAAGATTTATACTTAAGTTCTTCTTCTGCTGATATTTCTGATTTTTTAAGTGCTTTTTCAAAAACATCATTTGCACAATCTCTACAAGATTCAACATAAAAATCATTTTCCAAACTTGAATCTGTAACTAAACAACCGCAAGTAATAAAATAATCAAGACGAATTTCCAACGCTTTAAGCAAATCATCAATGTTATTGATTTCAACTCCACTAACATTTGCAAGTTTTTCTACATAAGCAGAAAAATCTTTGTTTGAAATTGCATAAATATTGTCTGGACGGAAAGAAGGCCTAACTTCAATTTCGCAATTTTCTTCTTTTAATTTTTTATGATATTCCAAAGAATCAATTGGGTCGTCTGTTGTACAAAGAGTTTTTACATTTTGTTTTTTCAAAAGTCCTTGAACAAAAAAATCTTTTTGAGCCAAAAGTGCATTACATTTATCCCAAACTTCTTTTGCATTTTCTGTTGTTAAAGGATCTTTAATTCCAAAGTAACGTTGCAACTCCAAATGGCTCCAATGATACAAAGGATTTCCAATACAATTTTGCAAAGTTTTTACAAATGCTAAAAATCGTTTGTAGTCGTGGTCAATGCCCAAATCATTTACCGAACCGTCCAAATTTAAGTGGCCAGTAATTAATTCTTCGCTCACACCAAAAGCACGCATTGCACGCCATTTGTAATGGTCATGATCAAGCCAAGCATTTGCCAAGTTTCCCAAAGTTTGATTTTCATAAATTTCTTTTGCACTCAAATGATTGTGAAAATCAAAAATTGGCATTTTTTCTGCAAAATTATGAAACAATTTTTTTGCAGTTGGTGTTTCTAAAATAAAATCTTTATCTAAAAATTTTTTCATATTCAAGTCCAAAAACAAAATGTATTTTCTTTAATCTATTAATATTCTATTTTATACTTTGTAAAACTTCTCTTACAGCACCAGTTTTACTTATAAGTTTTGCAAAATAATCTTTTACTTTTTCAGAAAGCCCAACTTCAAACAAATCTACACCAAAAATATCTTTACGAGACAAAAGTGCATCAATTTTTGAAGAAGAATCAGAATCACCTAATTTGATTTCTGAAACATATTTTGAACATTCTGCCAAAAGTGGATCTGGACTTAATTCAAAAGCCTCCCCTTTATCATTAATTGCCATAAGATAACGAATCCAAAGTGCAAATACTAAAGGAACAACTTGCAATTTGTTTACGTCCAATCCATCACGAATGTATGCTTTGATTGTTTCTCCAAAGCGTATGCTTAATTTTTGTGAAGTATCGCAAGCAATGCGTTGTGGAGTATCTGGCATAAATGGATTTGGAATGCGCATATTTACAACTTCGTCAATAAATGTTTTTGGACTAATGATTTTTGGATCAACTACAACAGGAAGTCCTTCATCGTAGCCTAATTTTTTTACAAGACGAAGCAAATCATCATCTTTCATTTCATCTGCAATTAAAGTGTAGCCTAAAAGACATCCGCTAACAGCAAGGAATGTATGAAGAGGATTTAAACAAGTACAAACTTTCATTTTTTCAACTTTATCTACAGTTTCTCTGTCTGTAAAATAAAGTCCGCCCTTTTCTAATTCTGGACGACCATTTGGGAAGTTGTCTTCAATTACTAAATATTGACATTCTTCTGCATTTACAAATGGAGCAACATAAGTATTTTTACTTGTAATAACAGGTTCTAATTGTTCAATTCCATCGTCTTTTAAGATTTTTTCAATTTTTGCATCTGGACGAGGAGTGATTTTATCAATCATACTCCAAGGGAAAGAAACTTTGCTAGGATTATTAACATAAGCTAAGAATCCTGGTTTACAAACGCCACGATTTTCCCATTCTTTGGCAAATTCGTTTACAGCAGCATAAAGTTTATCTCCGTTGTGAGAACAGTTATCCATACTAACCATTGCCACAGGAAGTTCACCATTTGCAAAACGTTCGTGCAAACAAGTTACAACTTTTCCAATATAACTTTTTGGCAAAACAGGACCCGCTGCAAAATCATCTTCAACACCAGGCATATAAACGCCGCTAGCATTTTGCAAAAGATATCCTTTTTCTGTAATTGTAAAAGAAACCATTTGCAAAGAAGGATTACGGAAGATTTCTAACAAACGAGCCCAGTCACTTTCATTTTGACTGTCGGCAGTAAGAGATTCCATAATTGAAGCAACAACAGTTTTTTCTACACTTCCGTTGCCTTTTAATGTAACTAAAGCACCAACATTGTCGTGAAGTTTGTACATTTTTTCTATAATTTCGTAATCATAGCCTTCTGCAACAACAAGCCCTGAATCAATTACACCATCGTTCAAAAGATTTTGAACAACATTAGCCTGAAATGCTCTAAAAATATTTCCTGCACCAAAATGAATCCAAAATGGTGATTTTTTTGTATTTTCACAAACTTTATCAAAATCAAACTGAGGAAGAACATACCCTTTTTCCTTCCATTCAGCCGATTGTAAACCGTCTTTAGATAAAATCATATTTTCTCCCATAAAAAGTCAATGAACAAAACTTCAGTTTTGGAATTGACTTTTTACCGTTGTTTCGCAACGAAGTGAGAAACAACATTAAATATTTAGTTTGCAACGCAAACTATTAAAGATAAAAACTGACGCTATTTCAGGCAGTTTTTATCTTACCTCCTGTGTA
This sequence comes from Treponema sp., assembly GCA_017622055.1. Classification (GTDB taxonomy): domain Bacteria; phylum Spirochaetota; class Spirochaetia; order Treponematales; family Treponemataceae; genus Treponema_D. The sequence goes on from JAGARY010000367.1 coordinate 3,493, forward strand.
AGGCAACTAGTTGCCCGTGTTCAATAGAAAAGCGTTAAAAAAAATGCACCGCATTTTTTAGCTTATCCTTATAGATTCAGAATTTTTAGATTGCCACACGGATTTGTTCAGGACTA
>JAGARY010000368.1 GCA_017622055.1 Treponema sp.
GAATATTAGAGTGGTAAATTGCCGAAAATCTTTCCTAATTTTTATACTTGACAGATTGCACAACATATTAGAATTAAGAATTAAGAATTAATTTTTGTTTTATTGACAGCACTAATTTTACCAAGATTCAGGAGAATCATCCTCTAACAAATCTGCATTTTCATCGTATAAACAAATTTGAACCATGTCAGAACTTACTAAATCAATATATCTAATTCTATGGATGTAGTTTTCAAATGGTAACTTTACTCCAATATGCTTATTTTGTTTTATTGTGTCATTGATTTTAAATGTATCACCTGAATCTTTGATATGACATGTAAACTCTTCTTCTGTAGTTAATTCTCCATTTGTGTCGGAAAGGTAATAAACCTTACAAACAAAAAATTCATTTTTAGTAAAATTTACTATTTCTACAATATTGTAACTTTTTTCAGGTCCTTCAACTTTAAAAGAAAATTTTTTAGGACTTGACCATAAATTTAGTATAACAAAACTGAAGAATAAAAAAGAAAATAAAACCTTTTTCATAAAAAAACTCCTTAATAATAAAAAATATTATTCTTTTAGTATTAAATTTATTCTAACAGATTTTAGACATAAGTCAAGCGAATAGTTTATTTTTTATGCTGTAAGATTAAATATGAATAATTCAGAAGTTAGAAAATTATTTGGATATAATTTAAAACGATTAAGAAAACAAAAGAAAATTTCTCAAATTGAATTATCTGAAAAAGTTGATTTAGCTTTTACTTTTATTAGTGATATTGAAAACGGTAAAAAATGGGTTTCTCCAGAAACAATTGAAAAACTTTCAAAATTTTTAGATGTTGAAGTATATCAATTTTTTCTTCCAGAAGATTATGTTTTTCAAGAAGATAAAAGTATTGAAAGCTTTGCAAATGAGATTAATGAATCTATTCGAAAAATTGAATTAAGATATTTGGGAAAATAATCTTATAATCTCTTTAACATCTCAATTCTTTCTTCAATATTTTTAGCAAATTCTTCATCAGAAAATTTTGGATCCCGAGTTTTTTTCCAAATTTCACAGGGAATTTTGCCACATTCTGAACAATTTTTAAAACCATTTTTTGTAACACAACAATTATAAATGGCACATTCTTTTCCATTGCAGTGAAAAACAACTCCTTTGTGTTCATTACAGCCATTGCACATTTTTGATTCAAAACAATAGCATTTTGAACAATCAGAACCACAAATTGAAATATTTTCTTCCTCTTTTATAAACTTCTTATCACTTTCTGGGATTCCATCTTTGTCAGAAATGTAGCGTTCAACTTTCATTGTTAAATTGTATTTTTCACGAAGTTCTAGAATTGTTTTCATCATTGGTGAATTGTGATGCAAATCTATTGCTTCTTGAGATTCCCAACTGTCAATTAACAAAACTGTGGTTTTATCATCAAAGGGAACAAAATATTCATATTTTAGATTCCCCTTTTCTTTTCTAATTAAATCTACAGTTCCTGAAGCAATCATTTCTTCTGCAAACTTTTTGGCGTTATCATCTTTGCCTTTGTAATAAATATTTACTGTAATTGCCATAATATTCCCCTTTTTTTACACAATTCTATAATATGGTTCATCATAATAAGAAAAACATTTATCATGAGTTAACAAAAGCATTCCGTCACCTTTTGCTTGGGCTAGCAATATTTTATCAAATGGGTCGTTGTGTGGTGGAGTTTCTTCTATTTTTTCTATAGTTTCTAAAGCTATGATGTGTTTTTCGTTTAAAACAAGTTCTTTAAATCCCGCTTGTTCGCAATAATGAAATAATTCCGTTCCAGAAGTACCCATTGAATGAGGTTTTGCTTTATGTTTTATAGCTATTTCCCAAATTGAAATTATACTGTAATAAATAGTGTTATTTTTTGAAAAAATAATTTCTTTTGCTTTATCTGATAATTTTGTGTCTCCATTTAATGTCCACAACAGAATATGAGTATCTAATAAAACTTCCATAAAATAAATTCCTTAATAAGTTAAATATGAAGCTCACTGTTATAAAACATTTGTGCTATTTCTTCATCCATTTCGTTGAAATCATCTGGATAAGAAAGTTTTCCCTTTGCAATTCCAATTCTCTTTGAAACATCAACTTTAGGGATTAATTTTAAAGTTGCAACAGGATTATTATTTTTGCAGATAATAACTTCATCTTCTTCTTTAGATTCCAAAAGTGCCAGCAATTTTGAAAAATTTGTTTTTGCTTCTAAAACATTTACTTTACACATAAAAACCTCTCTGTTTTAAAAATCATTAAAAAAATATTGACCAACTTGACCAATAAGACTAACCTGACTAATTAAAATGTAATAAAGAATTGTCATTCCGTCAAGAAAAAAAACTGTCATTCCCGCACTTAAAAAGTAAACGTAAATTCAATTTGCGGATACGATGGATTCATTTTTTATTTAATAAACTGGACTTAAGAAAACTCTTTTTCTGAGATTTGTTTCCAAAAGTATCTATTCCTTACTTCGCAAAACAGTACAAACCTTCACAGCCTCAAAAAAATCTTCTTCGGAAATTCCTAGTGCCTGAATATCCGGCCAGACAGCAGCCTTATAGAACTCCAGGACTTCTTTTGCAAACTCATTAAAAATCACATAAGTTCGGGCGTAGTCAAAAACCGGAGGGGCAACTCGTGTGTTCATCCAGTCGATGATGGTGTAATTGATTTTATCTGCAATAAGGGTGGTATCATTTGGAATCATGATATTCAGAAAATGCATATCCAGATGAC